>CAYMVK010000001.1:0-2026 GCA_964394105.1 Candidatus Woesearchaeota archaeon
ATATGGAAAAATTAGGTATTAATCCTTTATCAATTAAAAAAGTAGTTATTTCTCATATCCATGGAGATCATTTAGGAGGATTGGAAGGTTTTTTAGAGAGGAATAATAATGTCACAGTTTTCGTTCCAAAGTCATTTCCCCAACATGTTAAGAATATGATAATCCAAAAAGGGGCAAAATTAGTAGAAATCTCTGCACCAAGAAAAATTTCTAATTTTGTTTATACAACTGGCGAACTTTATGGACCCCCAAAAGAACAATCTTTGATTATTGACTCAAAAAAAGGATTAATAATTATTACAGGCTGTGCCCATCCTGGAATTGTGAAAATTATAAAAAAAGCTAAAGAATTAATGAAAAGGAATAGAGTATATCTAGTCTTAGGTGGATTTCATTATCCTCCAATCTCTTGTATAAAAGAATTTAAGGAACTAAGAGTAGAGAAAGTTGCACCATCTCATTGCACAGGCGATTCAGTTAGAGAAGCTTTCAGAAAAGAATATAAAGAAAATTTTATAGAGTATGGGGTAGGAAAGATAATCGAAATTAAATAAAATATTAATATCCTTATCTCCTCTAGTAACTATCTCATAAATCTTTTACTATTCCAATAATTTCTTCAACTTTACTAAACCCTTTTTCTTTTAGCCAGTTGGTTATAAAATTCCATACTTTCTCGAAAACTGCTATACCTTCTTGCATATACCATGTGCCTATTTGAACAGCACTTGCACCTGCAAGAAAATGCTTTAATGCAGCTTCGGGTTTTGTAATTCCACCTACTCCTATCACTATTTTATCAACACCATGCTCTTTAAAGAAAGAATACCATCTATTGACTTCTGCCAACGCCAAATATAATAAGCAACCTCCACCAAATCCCCCATATCCTTTCCTAGGTTTAATGACTTTAGTTAGACTTTTTAGATCTATATCCATACAGTTAGGTAAAGAGTTAATAGCTGAAACTCCAAGACAATTTGAATCTGCTACTATATTTGCAATTCTTTCAAAAAATTCCAAATCAAAGTTAAAAGGAGGGATCTTTAATAAGTATTTAACCTTCATATCATCAAGAGTATTCAATAGCTCCCCTAATTTTTCTGGAATAAGAGCTAAAGCTTTCTTTTCAATATTGGGACACGACACATTAACCTCAAATGCTTTTACACTTTCTATACTTTGTAATTTGTTTATTATTTCAAAGTATTCGTTCAAATCTGTGACTGAACCAACACTAGCTATCACTGGCTTTTTCAATTTATTTAGTATATCAACATAATAGTCTACTCCAGGATTTGGAAGACCCATAGAGTTTATAGAACAATCTGGATGAAAATCCAGTCTTTCTTTTAGTCTAGGTTTAGGATTACCTTCTCTCGGAAGTTTTGTCATAGTTTTTGTTACTATAGCACCAATGCAAGCTTTTTCTAACTCCTTTAATTCTTCATAATAAGTACATTTGGGCCCTGAAGCGTTTGTAATAGGAACTGTATCTAGCAAAAAAGAAAGTATTTTCTTAGGACTAAACATCCTCACCCCTATCTATTCTTCGAAGCTTAAAAACTTTAGGTAATATGCTTTTTAAATATAAAAATAAAAATTTATAGT
This sequence comes from Candidatus Woesearchaeota archaeon, assembly GCA_964394105.1. GTDB lineage: Archaea > Nanobdellota > Nanobdellia > CAYMVK01 > CAYMVK01 > CAYMVK01. Next base: position 1,612 of record CAYMVK010000001.1, read on the forward strand.
TAAAGATCTTCTCTACTTCGTGAGTTTCAGATAAAGAAAATGTAAGAATTATAGATTTTTACCCTCATTCTTTTACTTAAGGTATAACACGTTCTGGATCTCTTGGTAACAACACACATTCCCTTACATTACTTAAATTTAAAATTTGTTTTACAATTCTTTCAATTCCAGTCCCTGCGCCGCCATGAGGAGGCATACCGTATTTAAAAAATTCTAAATAAAATTCAAAATCTTTTGGATTTAAACCCTTCTCTTTGCATTGTTTGACTAGAACTTCATATCTATGCTCTCTTTGACCTCCAGTGGTCATTTCTAATCCTCTAAATAATAAGTCAAACGATCTTGTCCATGTTTCATCTTTCTTCATCGTGTAAAAAGGTCTAACATTCCATGGAAAATCAGTAACAAAGACAAA
>CAYMVK010000001.1:2036-3236 GCA_964394105.1 Candidatus Woesearchaeota archaeon
AAAGACAAATTCGTGATTATACTTTTCTCTGACATAAGTATAGATAAGTCTTTCTCCTTCTGGATCCAAATCTTCGCCATAAGGTATGCTCTTATTAAAATTTTCCTCTAAGATTTTATACGCTTCATACATAGGAATTCTTGGAAAAGGTCTTTCAGGAATTCTCAAATTTGTATTAAATACTTTCAAAATGTCTTTACATTTCTTTATAACTCTTTTAATTACGTAGATAAATAACTTCTCTAAAACGTTCATAATATCTTCTTCTGAATCTATAAAAGCCATTTCAAAGTCAGCACTCCAGTATTCACATAAATGTCTTGTTGTATAATGTGGTTCTGCTCTATAAACAGGGCCAATTTCCCAAACTTTTTCTATCCCCGTTGCCATCATCATCTGCTTATAAAATTGTGGAGATTGAGCCAAGTATGCATCCCTACTAAAATATTTAATCTTAAAGACATTTGCTCCACCTTCTGTAGCCTGGCCAACTATTTTAGAAGTATTTATTTCAAAAAATCCGTTATCTATGAAAAACTCTCTAAAAGCATTTAAAACTACGTTTCTAACTTCAAATATCCTTCTAGTTCTTTTATTTCTCAAATCTAAAAATCTGTAATCTAATCTTTTATCTAGACTCGTATTCACATTTTCATATTCAATTGGAAGTGGCCTATTAGCTCTAGAAATTACCTCCAAAGCTTTTGGAAACATTTCATACCCAATTTTAGATATGCTGCTCTTACAAACATTGCCTTCAACTACAATTACGTCTTCTTTACCCAATTCTTGAGCTTTTTTCCATACAATCTCATCTACTTTGTCTTTTTTCAAAGTGATTTGTATTTCTCCACTATAATCTTTTAATATTATAAATATTAATTGTCCTATTTTTCTAATACTTTTTATCCATCCTGCAACTTTTGCAAATTTTCTCTTTCTAGCTTCTACAATAGGTACTCTATCCTTAAACAAGTACTTCATAATACCTAGTAAATGTCTACTTCTAGGTAAAAAGTTTTTATTTTAAATACAACTGTTTTGATACAATGGAATACATATATGCTGCATTACTCCTACATAAAGCAGGAAAAGAAATAAATGAGAATAATCTAAAAAAGGTTTTAGAGGCTGCTGGAATAAATGTTGAAGAAGCAAGAATAAAGGCTTTAGTCGCTGCACTTGAAGGTGTTAATATAG
>CAYMVK010000001.1:3246-8880 GCA_964394105.1 Candidatus Woesearchaeota archaeon
GAAGTAATAGAGGAAGCAAAGGCTACTCCCGTAGTTACTACAGCTGCTGCTCCAGTAAGTGAGGAGAAAAAGGAAGAAAAAGAGGAAGAGAAGAAAGAGGAGAAGAAGGAAGAAGAAGGATTAACAGGTTTAAGTGCATTGTTTGGTTAGAAATAATAATAGATGATGAAGGGAGTGTGCTATGAGTAATGATTAGTTCGGTCATGCGCTGACACTCATTATTCATTTTTGAAATGGGCCGGAAGAAAAGAAGGAAATTTTTCAACTTCCCTAATATATTAGCTACATTAAGAACCTACTATAAATTAAGTAATATAGAAGACATTGCAAGAAGATATTTTATAATTGGCCTATTTGACGGCGTTTTAACAGGTTTAGGTGTTATAACAGGTATATGGATGACTAAAGGAACTAAAATTACACTATTCTCAACTATACTTGGAAGTGGCCTAGCATTGAGTATTTCTAGTGCTTGGGGAGCATGGGAAGTTGAGAGTCATGAAGCAGAAATTAAAAGAAAAGAAATGGAAGTAAAGTTGCACAGACCACTAAGAGGAACTCTCATTCAAAAATTGTCTACTTTTTCTATAGCTTGGACCTCTTTTGTCCATGGAGTTGCCCCATTGATAGGGATTTTATTACCTGTTATTCCATTCCTATTTAGTTATAGCTATTTATCTTTCTTATTATCAATTACAATAGGTTTTTTGCTTTTGTTCATAACAGGATTAGTTATGGGTAAAATATCCAAACAAAATATGATAATAAGTGGTTTAAGAATGGTTTTTGCAGGTTTAATTACATTTATTATTACTTACTTCTTAGGTATACATTAGGTGAAATAAAATGGTAGAAGGAGGTAGTATTAAGCGAATATTAGTAGACATTACTGCTCCTACAGACATGGAATTAAATTTCATTGCAAAAGAGCTACTTTCTTTAGAAGGTATCAAAAAAGTAAAAATAAAAGTTGACGAAGTAGAAGAAGATATAAAGCATCTGTCTGTCGAAATTTTAGGAAATGATCTTCAACCAGAGAAAATAGAAGATAAAATTTTAGAATTGGGATTAGCTTTACATGGTATAGACGAATTAGAAGTTGAGAGGTGATGAAAGGATGGTCTTATGAATAGTGATTAAAACTGGCAATGCTGACTTTTTATTTTCTTTCTTGTATTTCTTAAATAGTTATGGAAAAAGAAGAATATAAAATAAAGATAGACAAATCGAAATGTATAAGTTGTGGTGGGTGTATAGCTACATGTCCAGAACTTTTTGAATGGGGCGAAGACGGAAAAAGTAAATTGAAAAAGGAGGTAATAACAAAGAACGAATATCCTTGTGTGAAAAAAGCGATTGATATTTGTCCTGTAGGAGCTATAACAATAGAGGAAGAATGAAGATAATTGATAGAAGAAAATGCTTGATATGTAAAGGTAGGTTATGGTGCGGTTTAAAGTATTGTCCTATAATTCTAAAAAAGTCAATTAAGACTAAAGTCCTAAAGAAAATAGAGAATAAAGATGGTATAGAAGGTTTTTCATACAATTTATTTGTAAGTAGATATAATTATCCACGTATACCTATAGGTCTATTAACATCAAGTGATAAATTAATAAATCATCCAAAAGACTGGGTTCAAAACAATTTTACAATAAAAGATATAGTATTTAATCGAGTAAATTTGATTAATGCAAAGAAGAATACAACAATAATTGGTTTAGAAAATCCTATAATAGAAGCTGCATTATCCAAAAGGCCAACTTATGTATATATTAAAATTAAGAAGATTAAAGCAAGTTTATGTCGATTTTATCCAGATTATTATCCTATAGGTCCTTCTACTCGACTATTAGAAATTGAGTTCCTAGAAGAACCTAAAGTACCTAGAATCGTAGAAAAACTCTACTATGATAAAATAAAAGCAAACGATGCTGTGTATAAATTATATGAGAAAAAATTTGACTTTTATAAGATATCTGAAGTATTATCGAGCGGCTTATTAGGTATAAATAAAAAATTAGTACCTACCAGGTGGGCAATAACTGCCGTAGATTCTACAATAGGTGAAAAAATAAAAAGAGAAGTAATGGAATACAAATTAGCAAATAAATATATTTATTTTGAAGGTAGTTTATTAGGAAATTATATTTTTGCTATTTATATACCATATCCGTTCTCATTTGAGTATACAGAAATATGGATGCCTCACACAACTTGGAATTTAACTAATAAAATATTAAAAACAAAAGATCATGAATTTTACTTCACTCGACCACCTAAAGAGCCGAAAAGTGCAGGTGCTTACTATGCAGCTAGGTTAGCTTTCTTAGAATTCTTGAAAAGGAATAAAATAAATGGATCTTTCATAGTACTAAGAGTTATTACAAGAGATTATTACCTTCCCCTAGGAGTGTGGGTAGTAAGAGAATGTGCAAGAAAAGCCACAAGAAATTTTACCTCGTTTGATAATATGCATGACTTAATAGATTACTTAAGAAATAAAAATAAACTTATCTTAAGCATGTTAGAAAACTCAAATATAATCAAACAAAGAAAATTAGTAGAATTTTAGATATTTATATTTCTCTTTCCTTTCAGATCTCTTCTTCACATAGTAAAAGATTAAAAAAGCGGAGACGACATATACTATGAAAAACCATATGACTAATATTTTACCAAAAAGACTAACCTCTTTAGATCTTGTAATTCCCTGCAACTGATTTAACATACTTATAATAGAAGAAGTAAAGTAGAAAATCAGGGCACCGCTAATAAGAAGAATTGCAGCAGCAATCCCTGTATTAAACCATTTTTCAATAGACATAGCCTAGTAATATTCCACCTGTATGTTTCTTTTTGGCTTCCAAATGAGATATAATCCCTTTAGGTGTAGATAATATTAAAATCCCGAAATCTTTTGCAGGTAAATATCTTTTTTCCCACTTTTCCATCTCTTCTAGTTTTACTGGAAATCTTGGCCTAATAGCTCCACATTTATTTATTCTACCACTTAACTCTATTCTAATAAATCCACCTCTTATATTCTTAACTACTTCGTAATTCTTGATATAACCGTATCTTTTCATTGTGTCTAAAACGCCTTCCAATAACTTAGACCAGGGTCTGACTATTACCTCTCTTTTTCCAGCTACTTGACAATTATACAAGTGGGAAAAAAAGTCACTTATTAGATCCCCCATTTTTATACTTCATGTCCATACTTCTTGAAACCAAGTTTTTCAGCTACTTCTCTAAAACATTGTCTACACAGATACAAACCGTATTTTGTGATTATACCTCTCCCCATTTTCCCACATCTTCTGCATCTTTTTGCTTTTACTCCCCAAGGTCTTTCTTTTGATTTGTTAAACTTTTCCCATTTCATCAATTTTATTTTTTTCTTCCATTCACTCTTTATTTTAAGTATCTGTCCCTCTACATATTTCCAAGCATTCTTCACCATCTTACTCTTCTATTATAAGACCAAGTTCTTTCTTATAAAATTCAATAGCCTCCTCCTTTGTAATTTTATGAGATTTACCAATTTTTGATCTTGCCCTTTTTCTCTTTTTTACCCTATAACCTGGCCTAGCTAATGTTATACAAATATCCATTCCCATCATCCCTATCTTAGGATCATATTTTATACCTGGTATTGAAATATACTCTTCTATTCCAAATGATAAATTACCATCTCTATCAATTTGTGAGATCTTTACTCTCCTCTTAATAGCTTCTAACAACTTTGGTAATATTTCTTTTATTTTTTCCCTTCTAAGAGTCACTTTAGCACCGATAGGTAGTCCAGGTCTTATCCCCCATTCTTTAATCCTTCTTTTGGCTTTAACTATCTTGGGCTCCATTCCAGTAATTCTTCTTAATAATTCTATGGCTTTATCTAATTTTTCTCCAGGCTCTCCAGTGCATATATGAACTGTGACTTTTTCAACATATATTCTCCTCATTGGATTTTCTTTCTTCATTTTCTTATAGTAAGAAGAGGTTTATCTTCGCCTACTACTAGAAGATATTCAAAAGGTACTTCTATCTTTTTACCTTCTGTTTCCACTAAGACTATCTTATCTCTAACACCCCTCCTAATAACATCTGAAGCTATTCTGCCAATTTTACCTACATTTCTTCCCCCTATTATAAAAACTGTGTTTCCAGTCTTAAATTTCAAATTTTTTTCTACTTTATTATTAACCGTGTTTATAAGAAGAGAATCGCCTATTTTTATCTTATTTCCTTCTTTTTCATCAAATAAGAAGTTTCTTCCATCATGAAGGGTTATCTGTATTTTTTTACCTTTATTATAAGTCTTCTTTATTACTCTGCAAATTTTGAATTTAGTTTCTTCTTTTTCAATAGGTATTAAAATTAATCTATTTTTATCATCAAGAGTTACTCTATAATATTCTTTCACTTTTGGTATACTTAAAACATCCATCAATCCAACAGGAAATTTGTAATCTTTTCTAATCTTGTTATCCACCAAAACATATCCTAAATTCAATATTTTCTTTGCCTCTCTTAGTGTTTTTGCATACCCCAAATAATCTCTTATAACAGCTCCTAAAGGAATGCATCTATTTTTTGGATGAGGCCCAGGGTCAGGATTAATAAAGAATCTCTTCTTACCTTCTTTCCTTTTTATTTTTACAACTCTTGGTGTAGCAAGTCTTTTCAAATGTTTTTTTCCTCCTTTCCTTGCCATTTTATTCTTTCAATTTTGATCTCCTTTCAAGTATTTTCTTCCTTAAAGGATCTTCTAAATTAAGTTCAATGATCGTGACTTTAGAGGGATGAATAGGATAGTAAACTTCTGAGCCATCTTTTTTCTTGATAGTAGCACCTTCTACAAAAATTCTATATCTTTTATAGTTAACTTCAACTACCTTACCAATCAATCCTTTAAATTTACCTCTCATAATTTTGACTTTATCTCCAGTTCGTATAGGTATATTCCTAACTCCCCACTGCTCTCTCAGCTCTTTTGACAGGGGAGATACCATCATTTTTCTTCTTATGTGCAATGGCGCGTTATATATATATTTTCTTTGTTTTCTTGGTTGCTTACTCCTTATCCAAGATCGACTCCACACCGTCTTCATCTTTGACTAAACTATCATCGTAGCTATCTTACCTACAGCTGGAAATCTTTCAACAACTTCTCTCGCAACAGGTCCTTTTATCACACTACCCAAAGGTTCGCAGGAATCTAAATCTTTTAATAAGATAGCCGCATTATCTTCAAATTTTACTCTTAATCCATTTGGTCTTCTATATTCTTTCTTTTGTCTAACTATAACAGCATAAGCAACATTCTTTCTAAGACTTTTCACACTACCTTTCTTTATAGCCACTACAACAACATCCCCCACCCCTGCAGCTGCCAATCTCTTTCTGGGGCTTTTGTATCCTATAACAGAAATTATTTGAGCCTTTTTAGCTCCACTATTATCCACTATATTTATTGTAGCTCCTATAGGTAAAGCTCTAACAACTTTTGCTTTCTTTCGCTTCATTTTTCTTTTTTCTTCAATATAGTCAAAACGACGAAAGATTTAGTTTTAGATATTTTCCTTGTTTCACCAACTAAAACTAAGTCGCCTTCTTTAGCATTTATAC
>CAYMVK010000001.1:8890-12708 GCA_964394105.1 Candidatus Woesearchaeota archaeon
GGATTTTCGTTCTTTTTTTCATATATCTCTCATATTTTGGAATTTTGACAAACCTTTCTATAACGACCGTCACAGTTTTTTCCATTTTATCACTTACCACGATACCTTTAAAGAATCTCCCTCTTACCGTGATTTTACCATGCCAAGGACAATATTCATCATTGCAAGTTTTTTTAGGTGGATTTATACCTAAGAATTTAAACTTGTTTTTAACTTCAGCTTTTCCTGAACTTTTTACCATCTTCGAGTCGATTTGAATTTTTTCTTTATTCTTTCAGCAGGTGTGCCTATTAGATATTTTCCATCAACTTTTAACATAGTTTTATCGTTTATGGAGATTAAAAAAATACATTCACTTTTTAAAACTTTTTTTATTAAACCTTTATTATCTCTTATCCAGAAAGTATTTTTAGTTTCATAAACGATTTCTCCCTCTATCTTTTCAAGATCTTTATTTACACTCTCTAATATCTTTACTTTTTTACCTATAAAGTTTTCTCTAAGTAAATCATACTTACTCCCCGGCTTCACTATATTTTTCTATAAAACTTCTATGTTTTTATAGCCCTTGCTTTCTAGTATCTCCTTTACTTTTTTTCTATGATCTCCCTGCAATAATACCTCATATTCTTTTGTTATTTCATTCCTTTTTACAGTTCCACCACAAGCCAACTTTTTCTTTAATTCCTTGGCTATTTTCTCCAATTCTTCTACATTATCACCAAATCCCTTAATATAAGTAACTTTTCTACCATGTCTTACAGTCCTTACACCTATTTCTAATGATATCGGTTTAACTTCTAACCCCTTTGCTATGTAGTCTGGTAATCCAAGTTTAGAGAAAGGATCTTTTTCTTCTTTTTTCATAGTTTAAGACCTCTTTCCCTTAATATTGTATAAATACGAGCTATAGTTTTTTTAATTTTTCTTATTTCACCTGCCTCTTTAGGATTCTGTTTATTAATAACCTTGCTTCTTATTTGAATAAGTCTCAATTTTAACTTTTTAATTTCCTCTATTAATTCCTTATTATTTCTCTTCCTTAGCTCCTTCGCCTTCATTTTCTTCTACAGTAATAAAGTCTACTTCATCAGGCATTTTAGCATCTGGAGGCAAAATAAATACTTTTATTCCAATCGCACTTCTAGGAGTTCTAACTTGTTCAATAGCAGATTTAATTAAAGTTTTATGGGACTCTCCACTTTTTGGGAGATATCCCGCTCTAAAAGGCCAAGTATGATGTAAATCTCCTGGAATAGGTCCAGAAATATAAATTTCGGCTCCTCTTGCACCTGCTTCCATAACTCTTCTCAATAAGTTATATCCAATTGCTTTAAATCTTAATCTACCGTATTTCTCAAAGTATTTAACGGCAAGAAATGCTACTATATTAGGATCTAAGAAAGGATTTTCAACTCTTTTCACTTCTATTACAGGGTTCTCAATATTAAATTTCTTCTTAAGATCTTCAGCTATTTGAGTAAGAGTTTCCCCCTCTCTACCAGAAAGAATACCTGTTCTGAGTGCCCATATAGTGATTTTATAACCTAGGGGTGTTCTAAATACTTCTACTTTACTTATACCTGCATCTTTCCATTTCTTTTTTATATAGCTTTCTATCATCAAATTTTCCACATTCTTTTTTATGAATTTCTTTTCTATCATTTTTTCTCTTCCAACTCAATAATTATTGAAGTAGCTTTTCTACCTAGTCTCTTAGCTCTCCTTTTACTTATAGACCTATTTACTTCTATTCTTTTAATGTATAGTTTATTCTCATCCATTCCTTTATTTTTAGCAACATTTATCCCATTTTTTAATATTCCCATGAAATATCTAGCTGCTTTGACAGGATATCTTCCGGGACCTATTCCAGGTTTATGAGCTACTTTTCTATTATATTTAACATAAGGAACAGCTATTTTCTTCTCCATTACCCCCTCTAGTATTTTAAGAGCTTTTTTTACCTCCCTTCCTTTTATAAACTTGGCTATATTTACAGAAGCTTTAAAAGATATAGGAAGAAAACTACCTCTTACTATTACACTCATTTTTACTTCTTACCTATATGTTTTGTAGATCTAGTTGCCTTTAATCCAGGTTCTCCATGTTCCACTTTCTTCCTCGTCAAAGAAAACTCTCCTAAATAATGACCTATCATCTCAGGAACTATTTTCACAGGAACAAATTCTTTCCCATTATAAACATGTATCGTAGTGCCAACCATTATAGGTAAAATAATCATATCTCTTGCGTGAGTTCTTATAGGTCTTTTATATTTACCTTCTTTAAATTTTTTGACTTTCTCGAGAAGTTTCTTTTTTTCAGGTGTCCATCCTTTTTTAAGGGCTCGTAATATAGTTCTTCTAGCTCTTGCATTTAATACTTTATGAGCTAACTCTTCCAAACTCATTTTTTCAAGTTCTTCCAAAGTATAACCTCTTATTCTAACTTCGCTCATATTAGATTATACTAAAAGTATATCTTAAAAGCATTAATAAGTATTTCACTTTTTCCTCCTTCCTGTCCTCCTTGCACCTATACTACCAAATTTAGCCCCTCTTGGAGCTCTCTTAGAAACAGTTTTGGGTCTATGGGTTCTCCTCTTACCACCACCCATGGGATGGTCTGCAGCTACCATTGCCTTTGCAGCTACATGTGGCCATACTTTTCTCAATTTTAATCTCTTCACATAATATGCGGTTCCTGCCTTTACTAATGGTTTTTCTTTTTTACCTCCACCAGCCACAACACCAATTACTGCTCTACATTTTTCATTAAGTTCAATTATTTTTCTACTTGGCAATTGCACAAAAATTCTCTTTCCTTCTTTTCCAATAATTTTTGCACATAAACCTGCTGATCTAACAAATTTTCCTCCATCGTTAGGTATTTTTTCAATCATAAAAATTTCTGTACCTTCTGGAATGTTTTTTAATGGCAATATATTACCCACACTTACCTCTGCGTTTGGACCTATTTGAATTTTCATTCCAGTATATGCACCCAATGGAGCAGGAATATAGAATACTTCTCCGTTCTCTAGTAAAACTTCAGCAATAGGAGCCTTATGCATAAAATGATGAATTATATCTCTAATTACTCCATTAATTGTCTCTTCGCTATATTGGGGAAATTTTATGGTGATTTTAGCCCTATGGCTAAGTGCTTTAAATCTAGGTGCTCCCTTTCCCCTCCTTTGTGGTCGAGTCACCATTTTTATATTAGCCCAAGTTTAGATAGGAATTCTTCAGCATTAAATTCTTTGCTCAACTTAACATAGACTTTCTTTTTATTTTTTGAGGTGTTTAAGACATTCACTTTTACAACTTTAACTTTATATATTTTTTCCATTGCATTTTTTATTGCTTTTTTATCAGCATTTAAATCCACATATGCAACAACGTAATTTTGAGTAGCTAATCTAAGAGCCTTCTCAGTAACTAAAAAACTTTTTATTACATCTTCTAATTTAACAGGTTTCTTTCCCATTTTTATCTTATAAACAACTTCTCTTCTTCTAATTTCTTCAATGCACTAACAGTCCAAACAGTTAATCTACCCGGTTTACCTCCAGGAGCTAAGTGAAGAATGCTTAAATCTTTCACAGGAACAACATCAACTCCTGGAATATTTCTAGCGGATTTAATAATGTTTTTATCTTTGTCTGAAACCACAATAAGAGGTCCTTTTTTCTTTTTGTATTTTCTACCTCTTCTTTTACCTTTTCCAGCCCTTATTTTCACCTTTTTTGTTCTTTCTAATTCTTCTCTTAATCCTATTTTCTCCAATAATTTCACAACATCTCTTGTTTTTTC
>CAYMVK010000001.1:12718-20716 GCA_964394105.1 Candidatus Woesearchaeota archaeon
CTTCAAATTTATCTTCAAACACAATTGGTAATTCTATATTTTCTACCTTATGCCCTCTAGCAACAACAAATTCCTTTTTTGCTGTTGCAGATATTGCAGATAATATAGCTTTCAACCTTTCCTTCTTATTTATCTTTTCATAAATCTTCTTCTCGACTTTTGGAGGATGAGCTCTTCTCCCTCCTCTAGTAAAAGGTGCAAATGCACCTGCGTATGCTACATACCCCCAACCTCCTCCATATCTTGCTAAAATCTTCCTCGGAACCCTACTAACTCCCCATCCATAAAATGTTCTATATCTTATCCTCCTATGCTTCCTCCATCTTACAACCTTTCTTTTACCTGCTAAAGGATCTGTGCCATAGGGTTGTAATAAATGAGTAAATACAGACCAGTATGCCCTATTTACCAAATCTTTTCTAACTATGAAAGAAAAATGAACTGGTAACTCAACTTCTCCAATTTTTTCTCCGTTTATGTTATAGACTGGTACTTTCTTCATTTTCCTTGTTTAGAGCTAGTAGAGATATAAACTACAGTGTATGGAGTTTCTCCATAATCTTTTTTTGGAGGTCTTATTGCCTTTCTTAACCTAATTAATCTTTTAACTGGACCTGGAACAGAGCCTTTAACCAAAATATAATCAGTTTTTACAATACCATAATGTAAAAAGCCTCCTTTAGGGGTTATATCAAATTCTGATGGATTCGAAATCTTAAGAATCATTTTATTATATTCGGTCCTTGTGAAAAATCCATATTGCCCAGGCATAGGTACAGTAAAAAGAACTCTATCGAACCCTTCAGGACCTTTTGACCAGCTTTTTCTTCTTCCTTTTTTAGACTTATGATGTCTTAATTTTAATCCAAACCTCTTAATACCTCCTGTATAACCATGTCCCTTTGTAACAGCACATACATCTACAAACTCATATTCTTTGAATACATCTTTCACGCTTACTTCTTTCCCGAAAATTGATTTAGCATATTCAAATTTCTTTTTAACATCATCTCCTCCTATTGCTATTTCAAAAACTTCTGGTTTCTTCTTACTTATCCCTGCCAAACGAGGTAAAGTATGTACTAATACTCTTACATCAACAATTTTTCCTTCTTCAATAGCCTTTTCAATTTCTTCTAACCTTTTATTCATTTCTTTCTCATCATATTTCTTTGGTAAATTTATTTTTCTAGCCAAATCTTTAGATAAATTTGTTATCCAAACTTCTTTGTATGTTTTTAATCCATCCATATCTTTAATATATGCCCTTATTCCAAATACCTTGAGAGGGGGGGTTTCTATAACAGTTACAGGAATAAAAACTTCTTCCCCTTTCGTAGGAGAATAAGGAACATTATCGATTGCAATAACATGTGTCATACCCGCTTTATAACCAGCAAAACCAAGCAATCTAACTTCATCTAATTTAGGCCAAGACCTTATCCTAGGATAAATTCTTTTAGCTCTTTTTCTTGGCCAAAACTGCAACGAACCCTTTCTAGGTCTATGAGTTGCAGGCATATTTTGATTAATTACTTATGCTCACTTTATAAATATTTAAACATTCTCTAAGAGGAGATAAAGATAATTTAATAAAAAAAGTACTTTTACTCTGTTTTATGGATATTGAAAGGAGAATTGAACTTATATTAAGAAGTCCGACAGAAGAATTCCTAACTAAGGATGACCTAAAAGAATATCTAGAAATTGGTATACCTCTTATTCACTACATAGGTTTTGAAATATCTGGATTAATTCATTTAGGTACTGGACTAATCACAAATATAAAAGTAAGGGATTTGCAAAAGGCTGGCGTTAAGACATCTATTTTACTAGCAGATTGGCATTCCTGGATAAACAAGAAATTAGGAAGTGATTTTAATTTTATAAGAGAAGTTGCAAAAAAATATTTTGGCCCCTTAATGAAAGATTTATTGGATTTGGTTGGTGGAGATTCTGAGAAATTAAAAGTAGCATATGCATCTGATCTTGTAAAAGATGAAGAATACTGGAAGTTAGTGTTAGAAATTGGGAATAAACTCACATTAAATCAAGTACTAAGATCCGTAACAATAATGGGAAGAAAAGAGCATGAGATCCTTACTGGATCCCAGCTTATTTATCCACTTATGCAAGCAGCTGATATTTTCTACATGGGCATTACACTTGCACATGGAGGAACTGATCAAAGAAAGGTGCATGTAAGAGTAAGAGAAGTTGCACCTCAAATCGAAACAAAACCATTGATATATAAAAACAAGAAGATAAAACCCCTGGCTTTACATCATAAATTAATTAAAGGACTTCAAGAACCACCTATTTGGCCAATAGAGAAAGAAAAAATGAAGGATGTTATAATAGATATGAAAATGAGTAAATCTAAACCATATTCTTGTATATTTGTCCATGACAGTGAGGAAGAAATAAAGGAAAAAATTAGAAAAGCATTTTGTCCAGCCAAAAATATAGAGTATAACCCTATAATAGATATTGTTGAGCTAATAGTATTTAACATAGAGAAAGAGTTTACTATTGAAAGAGAGGAAAAATTTGGTGGAGATATAACATATTATAATATAGAAGATTTAAAAAGAGATTACATAGAAGGGAAATTGCATCCATTAGATTTAAAGAATGCTGTTTCAGATTACTTAGTAAAGCTTTTAGCACCAATAAGAAGAAAATGGGTCAATAAAGAAATAGTAAGAATAATTAGAGAAAAGACTTCTAGATAAATATTGTGTACAAAGAGCCAAAAATTTATTTTGTGAAGAAAGAGCCAAAAGAAAGAGATATTTGGAAATATTATTTACCATTCATAAAAGAATGGTTTTACTCTAAATACAAAGAATTAACTCCTCCCCAAAGATTTGGATTAAAATTAATAAAAGAAGGTAAAAATGTGTTAATATCTGCTCCGACAGGAAGTGGAAAAACTTATTCTGCATTTTTATCAATACTAGACGATTTAATAAGAATGTCTATGGAAAAGACATTAGAAGATTATGTATATTGTGTTTATGTCTCTCCATTAAGAGCTTTGAACAATGATATTAGAAAAAATCTCATAACTCCTCTCTCAGAGATAAAAGAGTATGCATTAAAAAAATATGATATAGATATTGGAGAAATACGTGTAGGTGTTAGAACTAGTGACACTACTCCTAGTGAAAAAGCAAAACAATTGAAAAAGCCACCCCACATTTTAATAACAACCCCAGAATCTCTTTCTATAGTCTTAGTAAGTAAAAAATTTTCAGAAAAACTAAAAAAAGTTAAATGGGTTATTGTGGACGAAATACATGAATTGGCATCTTCTAAAAGAGGTGTGCATTTAAGTTTAAGTCTTGAAAGACTAGCTTATAGATTTGGAGAATTTCAGAGAATTGGGTTAAGTGCTACTATTCATCCATTAGATGAAGTTGCAAAATTTTTGGTCGGAATGGGAAGAGAATGCTATGTTGTTGATACTACTGCTGAAAAAAAGTTTGATGTAAAAGTAAAAATACCAACAAGATCTATATGGTTCACTCAAGAGGAATTTGATTCTGGTTTGTATAATTTACTGGCAAAAATAATAAAGAAATTTAGAACAATATTGATTTTTACAAATACTAGATCTGGAACAGAAAGAGTTGTTTGGAAATTGAAGAATATATTAAAATTGAAAGAAGAGGAAATAGGCGCACATCATTCATCTTTATCAAGAGAAACAAGATTGTCTGTTGAGGATAAATTGAAGAAAGGTTTGATGAAGGTTGTAGTCTGTTTAGGACCAAATACAAAAGTATTGACTAATAAAGGTTATAGAAAGATAAACTTGTTAAAAAATGAAAAAGTGGAAATTTTTGGATTCGATGGTAATAAAGTACTACAACAAAATTTCGAAGATGTAATAAAGTTGAACGGTATTTTTGATGGATATAAAATAATTCTTGAAGATGGAAGTGAAATAGAGTTAACAAAAGATCATAAACTGCTAGTACTTGAGAATGGAAAATTTGTGTATAAAAGAGCTGAAGAACTGAAAGAAGATGATTTAATAGTAAAAGTCTTGTAACCTATTTATTATATTTTTTCTTATTTTCAATTCAAAAGATTATAAATTCTATGCTAAAGTAATTTTAATTAATATGAAGAGGGGTACAAAGCGCTGATTAATGATGACGCTACGCCCCACTGATTTTATTAGTTCAATTCAGATTAGTAAAAAAGTTAAGAAATTTATAAAAAGAAAGAAAAGAATTAATGAAATTAATATAAATGAAATAAACTACTTTTAATTTGTAGTATCTTCTGGCTCTTTTAGCAATTTCAGTATTTCTGTTAATCTCTCGTTCATCTTTTCTAAAGTGTCTTCTATAACTTTCTTTTGTTCTTTAAGGGATTTTATACTTTCAGCTATTTCTTCAAAGGGGTCTCTTTGTGTGCTTGCCTTTTTCTTCAGCTTATGAAGTAAGTATAGTAAGTATATTACAACAAGAAGCAATAGAAATAGAAGTGTTAGTAATACTTCTATCATACAGAATCACCTCACAGAAGTAGTGAAAAACTAAAAGAAAATTTAAGACTTTGTTGCCACCGTCAAGTAGTCTTAACTATTTAAAATATTTAAATCAAGTCACTATCTACTACCTCATTAATTATGAGAGATGATTCCAGCACTCGGATATCACGTAATATTGGATCTTTATGGAGTAGATTCCTTTACTTTAGAGAATCATAAGCTTCTTATCAAAAAATTTTCTGAAATTCTTAAAAGAAATGGTGTAAAAGTTCTTTCCTATGAATACCATCACTTCAATCCGCAAGGCATTTCTATAATATTCATTTTGGAAAGCTCTCATGTTTCTATTCATACCTGGCCAGAAAATGAATATTTATCAATCGACATATACGTATGTGATACCAATTTAGATTTAGATAAAATTAAAGATGAAATTTTAGAGTTTTTGAAACCAAAAGAGTATACTCTATATTTCCTAAACAGAGGTATTATAGAAAAGATAGAGAGAATGAACAATAAGCTTTAATCAAATTACAAGGAAAATATCAGTTGAGAAGTCGTTCATCATTTCTCAGACAAGGCTGAACTCATCACCTATATATTATCAAACACTAAGCAGATGCATTTAAATGTCTAACTATGTCAAATATCATATATTCGATAGCCAAGCCTTAGATATCTTTAGTTTTTTCCTTGCATTAAGAATTATTAACGAAAAGAGAAGATTTCTTCTATATACTTGGACTTTGTCTTAGTGATGTTTCTATTCATGAGCATAAGGGAGAAATATACCTCACACTAAAAAGTAGTAAAGAATGTATGAGAGAGTTATTTCTAAAAGTCCTTAGAAAAGTAGTAGATAACATATACTTCTCTTCGTCTGAAGGAGGTAAGATAAAGAAGGCCTGTCCAAAAATTTATGCAAGAATAAAGAAGAGTAATAAGAATTATAATGATTTCAAAAAGATATTAGAAGTGAAGGAAAATATAATGAAACTGAAAGAAATAATAAGAAGTATAGATGATATTTTTAGTTTATTTGTGGGTTTATTTGATGGTGATGGTTCTATTACTCTCTTAAAAAATAAGTATGTTGTTATCAAAATTACAAGCACGGATATTGTTAAATTAGAATGTGTTAGAGAACTTTTTAAAGAATATGATTATCTTTTAAATGTAACAAAGGATGGAAAGACTGGTATCTCTAATAGACAGAAATATGCGTTAAGAATACCAAAGAAATATCAAGAATTATTCATAAAATTGATAGCACATAGAAGTTTGCATAAGGAGCGAAGGGAAAAAGCTAAAATAATACTCAAAATGCTAAAAGGTTATATAAACTTTGATTATGCTTACAAATTCGTCACAAATTATAAGTTTTTTGAAAAAAAGGCTCAAAAATTGAAGAATCACACGCCCCGGCCGGGATTTGAACCCGGGTCCCCGGCTTGACAGGCCGGGATCCTAGACCTGGCTAGACTACCGGGGCGATATTATTAATGAATACATCGTTGACTAAAATATTTAAACTTAAAATTGGAAGAGTTTTAGACCTAGTACCACAAATACACACAAAACTAATAAACTAATAATTATTTTTGATGTTGAAGTAAGTATAACTTTTTTATACCTTATCTCACAACCTTCTAAATAGTAGAGAAGTGCTATACCTTGAGCATTTGTATAATTCACATCAAAAACAGTATCATTGCAAATTACACTTAATTTATGGTATTTAATAGGAAATCCAAAAAAGTCTTTTAATGAAATCACTTTTTTCTCAATATTTGTATGCACAAAATATTTTCCACTTCTATTTATATAAATAGGTTCGTCTAAACAGTATGTTAAGTTTCCTACCTTAAGGCAAGTTATATTTATGCCTGATAAAGTAAGAAAAGTATTTTTGCGTTTAACTAAACAAACATCGTCAGGTAAAGACACTTCTTTATTAATTAATGTCTCATTTTTATCCAATAATACTAATTCAATTTTATAAAGGGGTAGTCGAACAATGTAAACACCAGGATCATCTATAACTACTGGAGTTGATAAATTTATTTCCTTATCCTCAACAAAGACCTTTTTTAACATATAGCCCTCTTCAATCCATATTTGATCTCTCAGCTCAAGATTTTTATCAACACTTATATTTATGAAATTTTCTAAAGGTATATCATCTCCTGTTAAAAATTTAAAAGACACTAAATACTCATGTTCCCATACTGGTTCTATAATTATATTTTCTGTAACAATTAAATTAGTTAGATTTTCAAATATTTTGCCATTTACTTTCCAAAATTTTAGAATTAATCTAGTATCATTGCTCTTATAATACACTTTATCAGGTAATTCTAAAGAAAAACTTTCATTCGCATATATCACCATTGTTCTATTCAATATACCTTCTTTATCTATGATATCTATTCTATATAATGGCTTTTCCATTACTTCATTTATTTTTTCATAAATCAATCTAAATTCATCATAACCTGTTTTAAATACAACAAAATTATTATATATAGTGTCAAATTTTACATTGTTTACATTCTCTGCAGTACAATATCCAAAATTATATGCACTCGGTATATATTCTAGATCACTAGTAAATAAAGCCATTTCTACATCCATCTTTTCTACACTTATTGTAGTATATTCGTCTCCTGGTCCTGTTATAACTAGCTCAACATTAAGCGGTTTATTATCAAACCCCCCACCACTTACGTAGAAGTATGCATCTGTGTTATCATAACTCTTAAAACATGCCGAATCAAATATTTCCTTGTTGCCATCTCTGTCAAAAAAGAAAAAATCAATACATAATTTTTCCTTATTTTTTGTATTTACTTCATATCCAAAAATTATATCATTAAAATAGTTCAGGTAATATACATCTGAATGAGAAATATAGATGCTCTTAGTGAAATTCGAATATTTTACAAATTTTAGATTACCTTTTCCAATTATACAATTTTCACATATATTGCTATCTTCATCAGTCATATTCCATATATTTGTTAAGAAATATAATGTTTCATCATTTGTATCTAATACAATACTGTTCTGAATCCAAAAATAATGTATTTTTTCTTTTTTCTCAACTATTAACCAAGAATTTAGTTGAAAGTCAACAGAATATCTATAATCTCTGGGATATGATTCATTTATAGCATATAATTCTTTTATTCTTACTAAACCTATAAAACCTTTAGTTTTATAGCTATATACAAATAAATAATCTTCTTTTTCTAAAATTCCATAATCTACAATACCTACAGGCGCCGGATAACCCCTATTTTTCAAAAGACTTATTGGAAAAAATGTTTTCAAAATTCCTATTGAATTGTCTCTCAAATTTCCCTTAATTTCTGTATCTTTGTCTGTGCACAATACTAAATAGTATTGGCCATAGTCTAACTCTATAGTTAAATTAAACTTATTATCTCTCTTATAGAAAACTGAAAATTTTCTTAAATCGGTGCACTCCT
>CAYMVK010000001.1:20726-28546 GCA_964394105.1 Candidatus Woesearchaeota archaeon
TCCTCTATATTTGTTGGTTTTTCTCTAGTTATAGCTAAATATATAGGAAGTTTTGTTATAAAATTTAAGTAAAGAATTCCGCTGGTATTTAAATTGGTTTTATTAAGGTAAAAATCCCAATAATATACATAATTGCCTTTTAATATATTATCTTCCAGTATAAATCTTAAAGAATCAAAATTTAGATATGGTTTTTCATAATTTAGACAGGAAGATACAGATAAATCCAAAAACAGTATTAAAAAGACAATATAAATATATTTATTACTTATTCTCATAACTTCAGTTGATTTTTGAATATTCCTTTATATTTTGCCTTACCCACACATCTTTGGAATATTATTTGTGCAATTCTAACACCTGGTCTTAACTTTATAATATTCCTACTTGCGTTGTATATCTCAAAAACCTGTTTATTTGACACACCTGGCTGGATAAAACTTGCACTCACATGCACCATAAGACCACATCTAGCAAACCTACTTCTTCCTTGTATCCAGGCACATAATCCTGGAGATAGAGTAATCTTTTCTTTAGTAATACCTATTACAAGCTCTCCAGGCTTCAGTGGATAATAATCGTCTAATTTTATCTTCTCAGTTACTTGATTAAAAATGTTTGTATTCTCTGCAATTTCCCCTATATCTATCTCATAAATTTCATCTTTGAATATTCTAATTTCATTATCTAAAGCTACATCGTATGATGCTGGTCCTAGATATTTAATATCAAAAGGTTCAATCACAATATTACCCTTTTCAATCTCTTTCAGAATTTCTTCTCTAGTTAGTATCATATTAATTAGTTTTAATCATAGAATTTATTTTAAGATTCTAAGAATGATGAAAAAAGATACTGATAAATGATGACACCCTTGAGTTCTGAAATATATCCTCTACTATCTTCATTCCTCTTTTGCTTCTTTGAGTTTCTAAACTTAAAAAAATAATGCGGGGGGCCGGATTTGAACCGGCGAAGGCCCTACGGCCACCGGGTTACTTATCAAAGATTGATCTTAAGCCCGGCCCCTTTGGCCACTCGGGCACCCCCGCTTAATTTTAACAATACACTTCTCATTAATTTAAAACATTAAAAGTTAGTCTATGACTTTAGTTGGTTATTCTTTTTTCACAAACTCATATTTTAATGTCTTAGAATAAATTCTCCTTAAATTACCTTCTTCATCTATGTATTCTACAATAGATGGACCAAATACAAACCTTGCATATACATATACAGGAAGTTCTACCACATACTTGAAAGTAAATACATCTCCGACCGACAGTCTATCTATTTTATATTCTATTTCATTTTTATCTTCATCATATTCTCCCTTAGGTACTATTTCTATCAACTTTGCATCTTTTGGAAGTTTCTCAACTACTCTAACGTCCTTCATAATCTCCTTGTTATTATCTAATTCATAAACTATTTTAATAATTATTTTATCATCTTTTTTGTCAATACTAAGTATCTTTCTTCTTACTTCAATCCTAAATATATATTTTACAAGTAGATAGATAAGAACGAGTAATACAAATGGCGAAAATAATAATGGAAGATAAGTTACTCTATAGCGCACTTCAACAACTTCATTTGGATTAATTTCAAACGTCCATATTATTTTGTTCCCTTCTTTTGCCCAATTGCCAGTAGCATCAATGAAAAACCATTTCTCGAAGTTAGTAAGATTCCAAGTGTATATATGAGTAAATCTTATATTACCTATGTTTTTGATCCTAAATATTACTTCTTTCCCTAAAGCACTTTCCAAAATCTCTTTTTCAACAGATATTCTTTTAATTTCTGGAATTGTTATTACATCACCTTTCTCATAAACTTTTTTTCCAGTATTAAGGTTTGTTATGCTCTGATATATTATATAATCACCTGGAGGTATCTTTGTATATTCAATTAGTAAAAATAAATTATATTTGTTTCCTCCTACCTTGCAGAAACCTTGATACTTAGAAGTAGCAAATGTTTCATTACCTTTATTAATCTGAACTTCTAAGGAGAAAGGAAATTCTTTCCAACACCATACATGGATTTCATAACCTACATATAGGCTCTTATTCCCATATTCTAAGGTTATTTTCTTTAAGTCCTCAATAACTCTAAACTCCCGAGCATATGAAAGAGGGGCTGCTAGAAGAAGAATTATCAAGGTGATAAACACCCACTTAACAAATCTCATAATTTAGTTTTATTAGCTCTTTTATTATAAACTTTAATCATGATAGAAAGGGTACCAACAGGTATTCCAGGTTTTGATGAGTTGTTAAAAGGAGGTATACCAAAAAGGAATGTAGTATTATTGTCTGGTGGGCCTGGAACAGGAAAAACAATATTTTCTCAACAATTTCTATGGAATGGTCTATCACAATTTGAGGAAAATGGTATATATGTAGCGCTAGAAGAGCATCCTAAGCAAATTATAGAAAATATGAAGCAATTTGGATGGGATGTAACTCCATATGATGTTAGTTTAAGTAGGGGTGAATATATATCCTCAAAGAGACCTATATTCGCATTAGTAGATGCCTTCACAGGTGGCTATGGTGGATATGCACAGAAGGAAAGATATGTAATAAATGATCCTACAGATGAGCATCTTTTTGTTGAAGTATTAACAGAAGCGATAAAAGAAATAGATGCAGATAGAGTAGTAGTAGATTCAGTAACATCTCTATACATAACAAGGCCTGCAGTGGCTAGAAGGATTATATTATTACTTAAGAAGGCTTTAAGTGGATTAGGTTGTACTTCTATCCTTGTTTCACAGATATCAGTAGGAGAAAGAGGTTTCGGCGGACCTGGAGTAGAACATGCTACTGATGGAATAGTAAGATTAGATCTCGATGAGATAAATGGAGAATTAAAAAGATCGCTAATCATATGGAAAATGAGAGGTACTAGTCATTCTATGAAAAGACATCCATTTGAAATTACGGATAAAGGGATAGTAGTATATCCAGATAAAGTAGTTAAGAGAAGAGGTGCATGGTATTACATTGAATAGCTTTTTTAATTCTCATTATTTTTACTATTTCTATGCAAATAAAGTTAAATCCAATAACAAAAGAAGAAATACACAAACTTGCAAACACGTTACTTATATACTCAATATTAAGGCCAGAAATAATTGAAAAAATAAAGGATCCACAAGAAAGGTTGACATGGGTCGATTCTCTAGCAGTTGCAGCGTATGCAATTGCAATGCAGAAAGCTGGAAAGACTATAAGTGATATTGCAGATGCAATCGGTAGGACAGAAGCTACAGTAAGGAGACATCTCTCTAAAGAAACTGAAGCAGGTAAGATAGTATGGGAAACTTATGAAAAATTAGCGAGAGGTGAGGAAATAGAAATAATATATCCAGAAGGGGGTATTAGCAAAGATAAAATAAAAGAAATAGTAGCAAAATTAGAGAATATATTAGAAGAGTTAAAGAAGTTAGTAGAATAGAATAATTACATTTTTCTTTTTATTTTTTAATTTTGATCTAAAAGAGTTTTTAGCACATGCATTATGAATTAAAGATTCTGTAGGAGTGGAAAAGATGAACAAATTTTTTATAAACTTAAAAAATAATGCGGGGGGCCGGATTTGAACCGGCGAAGGCCCTACGGCCACCGGGTCCTTAGCCCGGCCCCTTTGGCCACTCGGGCACCCCCGCTTAATTAGAAAGATATGAAACATTGATGTAAATCTAACTATTAATTTATCTATGTAATTGCCATGACTGATAAAGAAGTTTATGAGATTTATACAGGAGATAATAAAACTCTATTTGAAAAATTTGTAGATCTTCTTAAAGAAAATTTTATTACTCCTTCAGATTTAGAGAAAATCCTTGGTATTAACAGAAAAGTATTATTAAAGTTACTTAATAGGCTGAATAAGTTATGCAAACGTAAGAAATTAAAACTTATTATAGAACCGGCAAGATGCCTAAACTGCGGATATGTTTTCGATAAGAAAAGTATAAAAATTCCATCAAAATGTCCAAAATGCAAAAGTGAATGGATCGAAGAACCTTCTTTTCATCTAGAAGAGCAAAAATAAAGTCAGAGTATTGATATACTATTCGTATTTACATCTTTATCAAGAAATGAGATTAAAATATAGGTGCTTAATTTTAATAAAGGGTGGTAGTATGATTAAATAAATAGGGCCCGTAGCTCAGCTGGTAGAGCGCCCGCCTTGCAAGCGGGAGGCCCGGGGTTCGAATCCCCGCGGGTCCACTTATTTACTTTTTATGTAAAGAGTGTATGCACAAAGAGTCATACTTAAACTGTTTGCAAAATTGCCTACATAATCGTGAGCAAAATCAAATATTTGTTTTTAGATTTTGATGGAATTCTTGTGAAATAAATAAAACAGAAGATATACTTAAGCGTGTCTAGAGAAATTATCTGAATTTATAACCCAGTTTTTCAAAAATTTTCTTCATCTTTAATGCATCTTTCTCTAGTATAGGACTCTCACTTATTATAGTAATTTCCTCAAAATCTCTTTTAAGTAATTCTTTGGCTAATGGTTCAAAAGGAGGATTTCCGTCTATTGGTTCATGTATATCCAAAAATCTCTTAGTATTGACATTATATTGCATATTAGAAAAGTGGCAGTGAATTCTCTTAATATTTCTTTCCTCTAATTCATCCAATATTTTCTTATAATTTATCTTGCCATTGTTTCTAGCATATAAATGAGCAAAATCAACACATATAGTAAGTTGCTTATGATTTATCTCATCAATTAACTTTAAAAGCTCTTCTAAACCAGCAAATTGTGCTTCTTTAGCCATTGTCTCTAAAGCAAGTTTTGCTTTCTTTATTCCCATTTCTTTCATCTTATCTAAAATATCCTCAATATTATTCTTAACAATTTCATATGTTTCCTTCTTTTTATACACAATTTCTTTGTCTTTTTTCTCCTTGAGATAGTATGCAGTATGAACTACAACAAACTCTGCATTCATTATTTCGGCCCTATCCAAACTTTCTAAAATCCTTTCTTTACTTTTCTCTACAATGTCTTTTTTCTCGCTTGCTAAATTGATGTAATAAGGAGCATGTACACTAAGTTTTATACTCAATTTATCAGCTATTTCTTTAGCTTCTTCTGCCATTTCTCTTTTCATTTTTACTCCCCTAACAAATTGTATTTCTATAGCATTCAATCCTAATTCTCCCACAGTCTTTATACCAGTTAATGAATCTCTTTTTGGAGAAGAGATAGGTACACCTGCTGGTCCCAGGTATATCTTCATCTTCTACTAATTATTCTATAAATCTCACTACTTCTTTCAAATCTTTTCTCCAAGATATCGGCTTTTCATTTGGATATCCTAATGTAATTAATGCAACTACTCTCAAATATTCTGGCAACTTTAATGCCTTCTTCACTAAATCTTCATCAAAAGCACCAATCCAGCATGAACCTAGGCCCAAGTAATGAGCCATTAAAAGCATGTTTTGAATTGCAGCTGCAGTATCTTGAATTGCATAAAGAGTTATGCCTCTATCCCCATAATAAGAATACATTTCTCTCATATCAAAACAAACTACAATCACAATTGGTGCTTCAATAACATGATGCTGATAGAAACTGGCTCTGTATAAAGAAAGTTTTACTCTATCGTTTGAAACAACAAAGAATCTCCATGTCTGTGTATTGCCAGAATTTGGTGCCCAAATAGCTGCTTCAAGAATTTTTAGTAATTTTTCTCTTTCGACCTCTTTTTTCAAGTATTTTCTAATACTTCTCCTAGTCTTTATTAATTCAAGTAGATCCATAAAAAGAAAAAAAAGAAAAGTAAAATACAACTATTTTTTCTTTAATTCTTTTATATATTTTCTAGCTTCTTCAGCAACTATATCCTTTAATCCCAAGCCAATTGCAATTGCAAATCCTAATCCAACACTTCCTATTATTACAAGAAGGATATTGTTTACTAGTGTTGGATTTATTCCTAAGAATGGTAAAGCTAGTGCTATTGCAACATATAATGTAAAGAAATACACTACTTTTCCAATTATCTCACTGTAAACTTCTTCTGTCTTTTTAATTTCCTTTTCAAAGAATGAACCTAATACATGACCTACTATTATGATAATAGCTGCTCCTACTGCTCTAACTATAAAATGAATTATATTTCCCACAAAGTCTGCTAAAGCAGTAATACCTAAATAATCTACAGCCGATTGAATAAATGCTAAGTAAATTATCCATTCTACTGCTATTTTAATCACATCTGTGAATCTATAACCCCTAATCTTTATGTATTTATCTAATTTTGCTCTTATACAAATTTCTTTTATTACTAAGCCAACTACTTTACCAATTATTATACCTACTAGCAGTATAACTAATGCTCCTACTAATTTGGGTGCTATTTCTACTAAGCTATCCCAGAATGTGATAAAAAGACTAGTAAGTTGATCCATTATTACTTACTTTTAAATCTGTAAAAGATAAATAAAATAACCTACAATCACAAAGTTCAATTAAAAAATATAAGTGATCTAAATCTAAGTTTCTGGATTTATTATAATCCTCTTCAAGTAGTAGGTATCTAATATATCAAGTCTTTTTATTGAAAATAGATAAGTAGTTACTAATGTATAAAGTAGATCAAAATGTTTGCATTTGGTCCTGTACCTTCTCGAAGGCTAGGTATGAGCTTAGGTGTTAATAATGTACCTCAAAAGATATGCACTTATTCTTGCGTTTATTGCCAGCTTGGTAGAACAACGAAATTGAGCATAGAAAGAAAAGCATTTTACGATGTAGAAAAAATTGTCAGCGATGTTATAAGAAGAGTTAGAGAAGTTAAAGATAATGGTGGCATAATCGATTATATAACTATAGTACCCAATGGTGAACCTACTTTAGATGCTAATTTAGGTAGATTAATTAAAGAAATTAAAGATAAAGAGCCAAATATTCCTATAGCTGTGATAACTAATGCATCACTTATGTGGAGAGAGGATGTAAGGACTGATTTGATTTCTGCTGATTTAGTATCTGTTAAAATAGATGCTGTAAGTGAGTTTATATGGAAAAAAGTGAATAGACCCCATATAGATTTAAATCTTGACTTAATTCTTAAAGGTATAAGAATATTTTCAAGAGAATTTAAAGGTAAGTTGATTTCGGAGACTATGCTCATAAATTCTATTGATTATAGTGAAGAACTAAGTAAGATAGTAAAATATTTAAGCAAATTAAGAAACCTTGTCAAGGCTTATATAGCCGTACCCACAAGACCACCTGCTGAGGTGTGGGCTAAACCTGCCAATGAAGATGTATTAATCATGGCATATAAGACATTTTCATTATTTTTGGGCAAGGAGAGAGTAGAATATTTAATTAGCTTTGAAGGTTTAAATTTTACATTTATTAAAGGTGATGCTAAAGAATTATTACGTATAGCTTCAGTACATCCATTAAGAGAAGATATTATTGAAAAATTCCTTGAAGATTGGGGTAGGGATTGGGATTTTGTGTACAATTTAGTAAGGGAAGGATTACTCAAAGAAGTTGTTTATAACGGTAAAAGATATTTTATCAGAAGAATAAGATAATTAATAGATTCGAAATCTTATGTAGCATAGCCTAGCATTAGAGAACATATGTAAAAAGAAAGAGTATAGTCTCTGTTTTCTTTAAAATGAGATTTCAAGTGAATATATGTTAAAATTTGGGCCGGGGTCGGGATTTGAACCCGAGCCTCGGGCTCCACAGGCCCGCATGCTTCCAGGCTACACCACCCCGGCCACCTTAACACTCATGCCTATATAAAACCATTAAAG
>CAYMVK010000001.1:28556-32076 GCA_964394105.1 Candidatus Woesearchaeota archaeon
TGAGTATAGAGTTTTTAGAGTTCTGATATTTTTCAAATTATTTACTATTATTCTTAGTATATCTGACACATCTACATATAATTTTTCATTTTCTATTTCAATTGGTAAAAAATCATAGAAAATTTTATAGCAGCCATGTATCATATAAACACATTCCGTTTGACTTTCGCTAAATGATTGAGGAAATACTACTAAAAAGTTTACTACATTTTTATTGTATATTGATAGCAATCCAAACGATATTGCATCTAAAATACTAAACTCATTATGTCCAAAAGGGTGGTTGTGTACTATAACAACTAAATCCGCTTGTTTAATTAATTCTATAATCTTTTTACTTAGTTTATAGTATACTATAGCTCTTTCTTTATCGTTACTTTCCGAGGTGAAAATCTTTATTTTTTTACCCTTAATGATAATTATATATATTTTTTCTTTACTAAAGGGAAAATTAAACTCCAGCACATCTCTATTATACTCAGTTAATGGTTTTGGTTTACTTTCAATTATAACTTCATATTTACCTTTGCCTATCTTTCTTATTTTCATAAGATCACCCAACTGATAGAACTATCTTCACATATAAAAGTCCTCTGCTGTAGTTTAAAAATATAGGTAAATATAATCAAAAACTTAGAGATACAAAAATACGGTAATGGCATATATTTAAAACCCAGGACGGATAGGAACAAAAATTCAGTCGCCGGGGGCCGGATTTGAACCGGCGACCACCCGGTTAACAGCCGGGCGCTCTACCTGACTGAGCTACCCCGGCATTCCTCATCAAGTAAGTCCTCGCCGAATTTATATTTACTCTATACTCTCCTTTTTTATTATTTTTTATACTACTAACAGTCCACCTTCGTCAGCAGAAGCTGCATATTTTCTATATATCTTTAAAAAACCTTCTGCCTTTTTCTTAACTTCCACTTCACTAATCAATTTCTCTAATTTCTTCTTTCTTTCCTCTATATTACCATCATTCATGTAGAAATCTATTCTTCTATTTTTTATATCAATAATTATTTTATCATCATCTTCAACTAGTCCTATAGGGCCTCTTTCGTAAGCTTCGGGAGAGACATGTCCTATTGCCAAGCCTCTAGTAGCACCTGAAAATCTACCATCAGTAATCAATGCAACATATCTGTCAAGTTCTTGGCCTACAAGAGCTGAAGTTGCCATTAACATTTCTCTCATACCAGGTCCTCCTTTCGGACCTTCAAATCTAATAATTACAACATCTCCCTTCTCAATATCGCCATTTAAAATTGCATCTACAGCATCTTCTTCTCTATTAAAAACTCTTGCCACACCCTCAAATTTTATTAATTCCTTTTTATACTTTACAGCAGACCACTTTAATACAGCGCCTCTGGGTGCTAAATTACCCTTCAAGAAGATTATACTCTGCTTATATATGTCTACTTCTTTTTGTCCAATTAATTCTTGATTTACAAAGATTTTATCATAATATATCTTTGCTTCATCTATGATTTTCTTTAATTTTTTACCTTCTATGTTTATGGCATCTAAATTAAGTAGAGGTTTTAGTTTTTTCAATAAAGCAGGAACTCCGCCTGCCCTATGAAAATCTACTATGAAAAATGGACCAGCAGGATTTAAATTAACAATATGCGGCACCTTCTTACTCAATTCCATAAAGTCATCTATTGTAAAATCAATTTTCATATCTTTAGCTAGTGCAAGTAGATGCAGAACACCATTTGTTGAACCCCCTAATGCTAAAAATGCTATAGCCGCGTTCTCTATTGCCTCATAAGTCACAATGTCTTTAAATCTTAAACCTGTTTCTATACAGCCCATTATAACTTCGCCAACTCTTTTAGCAAGTGCCAATTTAGATGAAAATACATTAGGAGTTGTAGATGCATACGGTAAAGTTAATCCCATAACCTCTGTTAAAATACTTACCGTGTTTGCTGTATACAAGCCAGCACATGATCCACATGTTGGTAAGCCGTATTTTTCGATCCATTTCTGCTCATCTTCAGATATTATATTATTTTTTATCTTACTCACAAATTCATACATATGATTAAGACCTACTCTTTCATCATAGTGAGTAGTAAAACCAGGTAGCATACAACCACCTGGTAAAAAAACTGTTGGTATATTGAGTCTGCTCCCAGCTATCCACATACCAGGTATAATTTTATCACACGATGCTAGCATAACCACACCATCAAATCTATGTGCTTCGACCATAAATCTTACAGATTCTGCTATTATCTCTCTACTTGGCAAAGAATAACACATACCAATATGTCCCATAGCAATCCCATCGCATATTGCTATAGTATTGAATTCAAATGGAACTCCACCTCCAGAACATATGCCCTGTTTAACTTTATTAGAAATTTTGTCAAGTAGATAATGGCCTGGTACAATTTCATTCCAGCTGTTTGCAATAGCTACAAAAGGTCTGTCAAAGTCCATATCCCCAACACCTGTTGCTCTTAGAAGTGCTCTATGGGGAAATCTCTCTGGTAATTTCTTTACTTCTATACTTCTTATCTCTGTTTTATAATTTTTTTCCATATTCATTTACAATATTTTTTACCCTTGTATATATTACGTCTAATATTTGATATACTGCCTCTTCAAAATTTTCTATGTTTATAATATTATATTTGTGTTTTTTAGCAAGTTCGTAGAGAAAGTTGTATTCTGCTCTAATTACGGAAAATTCTTTTAATCTTTCTTTTATGTCTCTCTCTATATCTTTTATAATTCCACGTAGACCTCTTATTATAACCATATTTCTATGTATATCCTCATTAACTTCTAGGAAGAAGGGTATATAATTTTCGTCTTTTTCAAAAGGAATTTCTCCTGGTATCAAATGCACACCCTCTATAAGAGCTGATAATCCTTCATTGTAAAGCTTTTTCACAACTTTCTTTAATAAATTATCAATAATTAATAAAGATTGAGCTACAAATCCATATATGAATATAGGTTGTTCTCCATATTTTTTTCTCAATTTTTTTACTTCTTTATCTGCCAAGAATTTGTATGCATCCCATGTATGCACAAATAAATAAGGATATTTTTTCTTATCAACTAAACTTCTCAGTTCCTGCCTTAGTTCGTCAGTAAAGATTACCCTGGTAAAACCAAACCTAGATATAAGCTCTGAAGCTAGCAAACTCTTCCCTATAGTTGGTCCACTAGTTATAGCAATTATGAGTGGTTTTTTATATATCCCTTTTCTTCTTAGCAACTTAAATTTTTGATAAGTTAAGTATCTTTCAACATCTTTTTTATCTAATTTTTCTAACTCACTTATAATTATATTTTTTATATCATTAACTGAAATTTTTCCGTTGTATTTTTTATTAGCCTCTTCTTTAACTTTCTTTATTATATTCTCAATAACAAAAAGAGGCTTTCTTATAAGAGCAAGAGAACTTCTCAGAGCAGAATCAAAAAAGATTGTTTTATAACCTTTATAAATGACATATATGGGCTTACTCATAGTAATATCTCTATAAGT
>CAYMVK010000001.1:32086-36723 GCA_964394105.1 Candidatus Woesearchaeota archaeon
ATTGCATATTATTCCAAAACTTAAAAAATCTTATAACCTGAATTAAGAGTATGCCTGGAGTAAAAAGAAAATCAAAAGTTGGAACTGCTGGAAGATTTGGTCCAAGATATGGATTAAGGATAAGAGCTGCTATTGCAAAAATTGAAGCTAAATATAGAAATAAAAGATTAATATGTCCTTTTTGTCATAAGAAAGCTCTAAAAAGAATCGCTTTTGGCATTTGGCAATGTAAAAAATGTGGAGTGAAGATAGCTGCATATGCCTATGAATTTACTCCTGAGATAATCCAAAGATGACAGAGGAAAAAAAGGAGAAACCTCAAAGCTTCTATGATCCAGAATATATCTGTTTTAATTGTGGATATGTAGTCAAATGGAGTGAATTACAAGCTAAAATAATATGCCCAAGATGTGGTGGAAAAATATTTTTCAAAAAGAGGCCAGAAGACAGGACAAAGAAAATAAAAGCGAGATAAAATACATTGCGACTATAAGAATTAAGACAGATTATCCTAGGGAAGTTTTAATAGCTGTCAAAGGAGATGAAGTGATAAAAGGAGAAAAATGTTTTATTAAATACAAAGCAACAAATAAAGAGGTTTTAATCGAAGTGAAAGCCATAGACTTATCTTCTTTTAGAGCAGGTATAAATGGTGTTCTAAGGATTATGAGATGTATTGAACAAACTGAGAAATTCTTAAATACAAATAAATGTTGATGAGATATAAGTAAAAAATGTTTAGGAAGGTGAAAGAATTCCTTGAAAATTTAACTAAGGTAGGGGAAGAATCTATTATTATAGAAGAGTCTGAAAAGACAGAGAATGAAAATGAAAATCTTGAGGATATAGAAATCGTTGGTGAAGACAAATATTCATATATTGTAATAAGACCAAGTAAAGTGCCTGAAAAAGAAAGGAAAGGTAATGTTTTAATACATACCTTGAGAGATTATTTGGATATAAAACCAATAATAGGTGCATTGAGGGATACAAAGCTCATGAATATAATGTTCATTAGAATATCACCACTTAAGAAGAAAGATATAGAGGAATTAAAGAGAGCTATCGAAAGAATCAAAAAAGTTGCAGATGCAAATAATTATGATATTATAGGTATAACAGAAGATTGGATAATTATCTATCCAAAAGAATTCCAAGTTTCTAAGATCAGCGAATGAAATGTCCTAGATGTGGTCAAAATACATTAACTTTAAAGTATCAAATTAAGAACATACCAGAAATAGGAGAAGAATTATTTCTGATACTTGAATGTAAGAATTGTGGTTTCACATTCACTTCTGTTTATCCTATGAAATATGGAAAACCAAAAAAGATTATATTTAAAGTGGAAACTGAAGAAGATTTAGATGTATATGTAGTTAAGTATAAAACTGCAAAGTTAGTATTTGAAGAAGTAGGGATAGAGATTACACCTTCTACATTATCAAAAACTACAATAACAACTGTAGAGGGCTTAATTGATGAAGTAAAGACAAATCTAAAGAATATGAAAACTTTCTTTGACGAGGAAAAAAGAGAACAGATCAATAATATAATAAATTATCTTGAAAAAGTAGGAAAGGAGAAAAAATTGACCATAATAATAGAAGATATTGATGGATTATCAAAAATATATTCAAAAAAGGCGAAAGAAAAGCTTTTACAACAATGAATATTATCAATGGTGGTATTTATAGTTTTGATAAAGCCAAAATTATTTTTATTGGCTTAGGTGATGAAAAGGTATTAAACGAGTTAAGATTTTATATAAATAGGTTAGAAAGTTATTCTACCGAGTTAAATGATTTTGTATTTGCAGAAAATTTCCTATCTGATCAAGGAAATAATTCTTGTGAAATGATAAAAGAGTTAAAAAGAAAAGATAAGGTACTGTTAGTAGCATCTACAGATCATTACAACCTTTATAGAACATTGAAATATTATGGGAGAGTAGATAATCTCATTGTTTTTGATTCGCATTTAGATTTAAGAGATAGATTCAAGGGTAAAAAAGAAACAAGAGAGTGTACAATAAGAAGAATTATTGAAGATAAATTAGTTAAGCATATATTTTACTATGGAGTTAGGAGTTATTCAAAAGAAGAAATAGAATTTTTAACAAAAAATAGAGAAAGTATAAATATAATCAAAGATAAAGATGAATTTCTGGACATATTGGATAAAAATCTTATTAATGGCAATATTTGTGTTAGTATAGATGTTGATGTATTAGAACCTATATATTGTCCAAACACAAGTTATCCCGAAATAAATGGTATAAATTTCTATGAACTGCTTAGTATGGTAGAAAAAACAATAGAAAAATTATCATCAAGAATAAAAATTATAGATGTTGCAGAAATTGGAAATGGCTCGATTGATTTGATCTACTCTGCAAATTTAATATACAAAATATGTGAATTTTTTAGAAAATTCTCATAATTAATGGTATAATTGTGAATAATAAACCTAAAGGAAGAATAACTACTGTTGCTGGATATCTAGATTTTCTTCTATATATTAATAGAAATAATCCAATAATACATCCTAACATAAATGAGTAGCCATATATAATTCCAAATTTGTTACCAAAAAATATAGAAAAAGCTGAAGAGAAAATAATATCTCCAGACCCTAAATAGGAGGTCTTATATTTGCCCTTTATTAACAGTCCAGGTAAAATTCTCTCTTCATATAAAGAATCTACAACTTTTAACAATATCTTGGAATTCACATATATGTAATCATAAGCTACAATAAAAAATAGTAGAAAAAATGCAGTTAAGATATCAAATAAATATTGCGATATAAGCAAAGAAGCTCCAATTAAGCACAATATCTCTATCGAATTCCTTATATACAAATCTTCTTCATATTTGAATCTAATAATTGTAAGTATAATTGCAGAAATTAAAGAAGATATAAAAGTATAAAAGTTCATGAAGAAAAAGAAAATACATGAGAAATATACATAATAATAAACAATTTTTAATAATATTAGCCCCTTGACTTTTTTTATGATAAGTAAAATGAAAAAGGGGACTAAAATAAGTGTTATAACTGATATATAGATATCAAAATGACTTACTTCTATCTTTGGAATATTTTCTGTATAGTAGGGATTTGTGCCTATTATATAGGCTATTAAAAGAGATAGAGTAAACATAAAAACAATGATCAAACTTCTCATTTCCCTATTAAATAGTAAGGAGTTGTACCTACTATTTTTACTTCTTTAAAATTACCCAAAGATGCCTCTTTTATGAAGAATGACCTATATGCAATATCTCTTCCTATATAGCCACTCCTTCCCCTCTCATCAATTAATACTTTTCTATACCTTCCAACTAGCTTTATTTTTTCTTGAAGTGATAAAACTTCCCAAAAATTTCTCAGATATTTTGATCTAAATGATTTTATATTTGAAGGGGTGTCTTTAAGAGATGCAGCAATAGTAAAAGGTCTTGGCCAAAACTTGCTTATGTTAATAAAATCTGGTTTTATAAAATCTATAGCTTCTAATGTTTTCTTAAAATCTTCTTCAGTTTCACCAGGATATCCAACAATAACATCAGTAGCTATTGTACAGTCTTTCAAAAAAGATTTATAATAGTTCACAATTTCAAATACTTCTTCAATAGTATACTTTCTATTCATACTTTTCAATACTTTATTACTACCAGATTGAATAGGAATATGAAGAAAATTGAAGAAATGTTTATCAGCCATCAATTTAAACAAATCGTTTTGATACTCTTTTACCCATTGAGGATTTATCATACCTAGTCTTACAAAGAAAGTGCCAGGTAACCTTTTAATCTCTTCTAATAAGTCAACAATAGTACATCCCAAATCTATACCATAAACACCTAAATCTTGAGAAGTTAGCCAAAATTCTTTAATTCCTCTCTTTAAAAAGTCCTTCATGACATTAATTATTTCTTTAATCTCGTATGATTTTACTTTACCTCTCGCAAGTCTAGTAATACAGTAAGAGCAGCAACCTAAACAACCAAAGCAGATAGGAATAATGGCAATTACTTCATTCATAGATTTTTTTAAGTATAATGTATTGACTGGATCAAACTTTATTTTAATTCCTAAAAATTCAAGAAATTCTTTATATTTATCTCTATAAAAAGTAAGTATACCTTCATACTCACTCTCAATTTTCTTTCTGTATACAGGTACTATACATCCTATCACAACAATCTTTTTATTTTTCTTAACAGCAAATTTTTCATAAAGCTCTTTTATTCTTTTAAACATCTTATTTTCAGTCGGAGTTTTAACAATACATGTATTAATAACTACTATATCAGCCTCTTCTAAATTATTGACAATTTCAACACCATTATCTTCAAGAATACTCTGCAAAATAAGAGTATCAGCTCTATTTAATGCACATCCATATGTTTCAAAGTATATTTTCTTACCCACTTTTAGGATTTATTATGTGGATATTGCCCAAAAATATGAGGCTTTCCACACTTCAAGAAAGAAA
Source organism: Candidatus Woesearchaeota archaeon (assembly GCA_964394105.1). GTDB lineage: Archaea > Nanobdellota > Nanobdellia > CAYMVK01 > CAYMVK01 > CAYMVK01. The sequence goes on from CAYMVK010000001.1 coordinate 36,591, forward strand.
AGAATTCTATAAAAATGAATTTGATGTGAACAAAGTCAAAAAATTCTTTAAAAAATATCCAAAATTACCAGAATTTTATATAATTCTTGGAAGACATACTCATATTTTCTTAAATGAATTTAAAGATATAAGA
>CAYMVK010000001.1:36733-39216 GCA_964394105.1 Candidatus Woesearchaeota archaeon
TACCTATACACTTACAAAATATAGAAAAAATATCTGATTTAAGGAACAAATTACTAAATTATTTACCTGAAAGTGTCTATTACTCAAGAATATTTGTTAAATCCTATGAAAAATGTAAAAATTGTCTTATAAACTTAAAAAAATGTGTTAATTGTAGTAACTTCATAGGTTATGAGCTAATGATAGATATTGATCCAGAAAATTTTAAGACTTTGTTCTTTGGCAGTCTTTTGGATAGAATAAGAAAAGGTATATATGGTCTAAGTTTCAATTATAAATTATTCTTAAAAGCAAAAAAGGAAACGAAAGAAATATATAACTATCTAAAGAAAAAATTCAATTTCAAAAACTTAACTATAATTTTTTCAGGGAGAGGTTTCCATATTCATGTAATGGACAAATTGTTTAAGAATTATAATGAAATTATTGAAATAGTTAATTCCTTAAGAGAAGAAGGATTTATATTTGACTACTGGGTAGCAAATGGGAGAGATTATCTTGCTAGACTTCCATATTCTTTAAACTCGATAACATCGAGAATAGTAAGGCCTATTAGCATTAAAGAAATCGATAAATTTGATCCTAGATTTGACAAAAATGTTATACCTAAATTTTTAAAAAAATATAAAAAATAATTTGTGGTTATTACTTTTTCTTCTTCTTTTTCTTTTTCTTTGCTTCTTCTTCCTCTAATGGTTTTCCTGCATAGTAATAATACATCTTCTTTTTCAATGTCAATTCTGTCTCATAAGCTCTATATTGCTTCAGTAGCACATATATTACTGTAATCATAAGTGCTATGTTCACTACAATAAGCACTATTATTGCCAAGGTAAGTAAGGACGATAGGTCCATTTTCCTACTAATCTTTAAGGAATAAAGGTAATAAATAACTAACTAATCATGTCCTTTACATCAGATAATTTGAATATAGGCAAAGTTTCATCTACAGGAATGCACAAAAAATCATCGTTCAGAAAAGATTTCAGATAAGGAGAAGTTAATTCTTCTTTAGGAACCTCATTTATAGATAGACCAGGAAAAAGGTCTGAAAAGGATGGTAAAACTATTAAAATATTATTTTTAGTTCTTCCAACCAGAAATACTTTTATTTTATGTTTTATTCCAATTTCATCATATAAACTTATTGCTGGATGCTCATCTCCTATCACAACTGCTTTATAATTTAATGAATTATCAAAAAATTTATGGCCATGTGTAATAAAAATATTATCTAGTGTATAGTAATCCAATAACTCGAAATTATATTTTTTCAGATATTTAATTAAGAAAGTATCATGATTTCCACGAATAAAAATAGCTTTTTCAAATTCTTCTGCTAAAAATTCAATGAAATTCTCTATAATTTTCCATCCAATAGAAGAATGATATGAAAATTTATGTTTTAAATCTCCATTTATCACAATTTTTGATATATTAAATGTATTCTTTATTTTTATTAATCTGTCTACAAATTCTTTATATTGAACTTCTGGAAAATAAATACCTTCCTCCGCAAGTGAAATTTCGTAACCTAAATGAAGGTCTGCTATAACTAACCATTCGCCATTAACTATTATACCCCTATCTTCTCTTATCAACTCTATTCCCAAATTATTTACTTCTTCTAATATACTTTCCATTTATAATGGTAGTTAGCAAAGACCTGTATATTAAGAAAATTAAAGAAGAAGTTGAGAAAGCTATAAATATATGCAAAGAGAATAATTTCAGATTTGCTATTTTCTTATTCGGAATATCAAGATTTCATACAATCTTAGATGTCCTTAAAGATTTATTAAAAAATAATGAGTTAGAAAAAGGTGTTATATTATGTGATAATCCGAATAAAGATCTTGTTAAGTATATAGTAAAGAAATTCAAGAATATAGCAAAGTTAGATATAATAACTTACAAAAATTCACAAGTTTTATTGGGTACAACTCAAGACTTTGCTTTTATAGATATAACAGATAATTATACACCTGATGATTTAGGTAGAGTAGTTAATACAGTTAGGGGAGGAGGTTTTCTTTTATTTATAGCTCCAAATTTAGAGAAATTTAAAGAAAATATAGTTAGGTTTCATTATGAAGTCATTACACCCCCATACACTGTAAAAGATGTAAGGCATATTTTTTCAAAATGGTTTTTGGATAAAGTGCTTAAAAATGATGGCATTATATGTATAGATGGAGATACTTTAGAAATTTTGAAAGAATTTTCTCTTAAAATTAAAAAGAAGAAAAAATATTCTTTGAAAATACCAAATAAGCCTATCTTCAATAAAGAGTTATATAAAATAGCTAAAACTCAAGACCAAATCAATGTAATTCAATTATTAGAAAAATTCCTAGAAAAAGGGAGAAAAAGTTTATTATTGATAGCAGATAGGGGAAGAGGAAAAAGCGCTAGTATGGGTTTAGGAATTGCGGGTATGTTGGAAAAGAAAGAAAGAATAAAAGTTTTAGTGACCTCAAGGG
>CAYMVK010000001.1:39226-39571 GCA_964394105.1 Candidatus Woesearchaeota archaeon
TATAAATTCATAATTAAAGGTTTGAAAGCTTTAGGCATAAAATTCAAAGCAGCTCAAAATTATATAAGAATAGATAATAAAAGAAAAGTCATTTTTCTCAAACCAATAGACAGTTTAAGAGAAAAAGCAGATTTATTAGTTGTGGATGAAGCTGCAAGTATTTACATAAACATACTTAAAAAATATATTAAAAAATTTGATAAAACAATATTTTCCTCAACAATTCATGGATATGAGGGGACAGGAAGAACATTTAGTGTAAGATTTATGAAAATATTAGAAAATGAATATAAATCTAATCTTTTAAGATATGAAATGAAAGAACCAATTAGATATGGAGAAAAT
>CAYMVK010000002.1:0-7225 GCA_964394105.1 Candidatus Woesearchaeota archaeon
AAATAGCTCTAAAACTCAAAGAAATTTCATATATACATGCAGAAGCCCTTGCTGCTGGAGAATTGAAACATGGTACTTTAGCTTTAATAGAAAAAGGGACTAATGTAATTGCTTTGGCACCTTCTTGGGACGAAAGAATTGCTACAAATATAGAGGAGGTGGAGGCAAGGGGAGGAATTGTTTACAAAATTTCTGATAAAGAGAACTCTTTTTTTATTGTTCCTAAAGATAGATACACATTTCCGTTATACTCTGTAGTAATAGGCCAACTTTTGACGTATTATATCGCAAAAGAAAAGAATTTACCTATTGATAAGCCACGCAATTTAGCAAAATCAGTAACTGTAATATGAAAAAATTTGTTATTTTCGGTGGAGGACATGGATTAATGAGATTAGCTGAAGGGATAAAAATATATGAAAAATTATCTGGTGAGTATTTTGAAAAAACATTTATTCTACCTGTTACTGACTCTGGTGGATCTACTGGGGAACTAAGAAAACTCACAAACTTTAAGATAATACCAGTAGGAGATTTTAGAAAGATTATAATTACTCTTGCTAAATACTCAAATAAAAACGCATATGAATTTACCTCTATCTTTAATGAGAAATTTTTCGACCATAAAATTGGAAATTTGATTTTACTAAAGTTAATAGAAAAATATGGGGTTGTTAATGCATTTAATATTTTAAGAAAATTGCTTGGTATAAAAGAGAAAATATATCCTGTTTGTGAAAGAGGAGACCTTACTTTATATGCTAGGACAATAGATAATCAAATCGTAGAGGGAGAATGGAATATTGAGAACCAACCCCATTCAAAAATTATAGAAGTTTGGATAGAACCAGAAGCAGAAGCTGAATACTATGTAATAAAAGAAATAGAGAACGCAGATTTAATTATTTTTTCTCCTGGTAGTCTCTATGGTAGTGTAATATCCTGTATACTCTATAAAAACTTGTTGAAAAAGTTAAATAAGGTAAATATACCTAAGATAGTCTTTCTTAACCTAAAAAGAGATATAGAAACTACAGGTTTAGATAATATACTCGAATTATGCTCTGTGTATGAAAAATATGTTGACATAGATCTATATATTGCTAATAATAAAATAATTAGTAAAGATCATTACGAACCGATTTATGGAATAAACAAAATTTTATATTTTGATTTAATAGATGAGAATAACTGTAAATATCACGATCCTGAAAAAATAGCAAAATATTTTGGCAAGATTCTGAATTGTTTGAATATATGAGCATTTTTCCTAAATTTTATTATTTTTCTATTCCTATTTTAAAGTAAGAAAAATGTTGAGTATGATTTTGCAGATAACAAATCAGACAAATATAACTAATATAACATATCCTACTCCGGCAACACAACCTTCCCTTAGTCCCCTAGCTGCTTTTTTAAGTAGTCCCTTTTTCTTAGATTTCTTATTTCCTTTTATACTTACCTTTGCGTTAATTTTTGGTATATTACTAAGAGCAAATCCTTTTATGATGAAGTTTACAGCTGGATCGGAAGAATATAGAGTTATTCCATATGATTTGTATATTACTATAGCATTTATAATTGCATTGATTGCATCTTTATCCTCATACTTCACAAAATTCGTAACCAGATTTTTCCCAATTATATCTACATTATTACTCTTAACATTCGGAGTAGGTATGATAATTCTTCTTATACTTTCTGTAATCCCTACGAATATTCCGGGATCAACTGCTGCAAAGATACTGATAGGCGTATTAGTTTTATTCACATTCATATACTTTTTTGGAGGATCTACTGTTACATCTGAGGGTTTTGGAATTGAGGGCGGTATAGATTTAAATTTTGTGTTTTACTCCATATTTTTCATAGGAATAATAGCTGCAATGATATATGCACTTTACAAAAGCGGAACTCAAAAATGATGGGTCTAATCTTGCAGGCATATGAAACAGCAGCACAGACATCAGGAATTTCAATATTAGATATCATGCCAGATATAACTACAGTAGGGGGTATGATACAATTTATTATAGCATGTATTGTAGGGGTATTGGGATATGTTGTCATAAAATATATGCCTTTATTTAAGGAAGAACCAAAATTAAGAAATTTAGTAGGATTTGCAATATTTTTTGTATTATTTCTGGGCACTCTAGCTGCATTTAGAACGCAGGAATTCTTCTTATCTATAGTATATGCATGGCCTCAATACTTTCTATGGTTAATAATAGGCGCAATAATAATTGCTATTACATTTGCTATGACTCCTGTTAAGAAGCCTTCTAGCGCTGTTCAATTAGCATTTATGATTGTTGCAATATTTTTGATATTAACATTCTTTGCATCTGTCGTTACAGGCCAATCTATAGGAGAAATTTGGAATTCTCTAGTTGGTGCAATCTTGGGGGAAGGTACAAGATATGGAGGGAGTGTACTGTCATTAATAGTGATTGGAATAATATTTGTAATTATAGCAATAGCTGGAGGAAGCGGAGGGGGTGGAGGAGGTAAAAAGTGGAAATCATAACATGTTTGGAGGGTTAGAAACGATAATACAGGAGCCCCTTAAAATTATCTTATTTTTTTCTCTTACTTATTTAGTTTTATCTTATTTTGGTCCAGAAAATCTAAAAGAGGCTAGAGAATTGAAGATAATCATCTCACTTGTTATAGCATTACTATCTATTTACATCCCTTTCGGAATAATTGCATCTTTCTTTACAATGACTTTAATATTCTTCATTATAATATTTGGCTTCTTCTTAATTCTATTTTTAATAGGAGTAAAACCTGAAACAATAACACAAATATTTCTCCAGAAGAAGGAGTTTGGAGTATTAATAGGTATTTTACTTACTGTTTTTGCACTTATAGCAGCGGCTGATTATCTTGCACCTCAATACGAAACTCCACTATCTACAGTACCTCATGTGACTCAAACATCAACGGGTAAAATAATTATAGCAAATACAACTCAAACATTGCCAACTATACCCCCGGAAGCTGCAGGTACATATGGTGGTAGTGCCCTTAGAGCTGCTTTAGGACAACCACAAGTAATTTCTGTGATTATATCTCTTCTGTTAATCTTTTTTATTATGGTTATAGTATCGGTAGGAATAAAGGAGAAAAAATAAAATTACTTCTTCTTTACGGATCCTACAATCTTCTTTATATCTTCAACTGTATAGCCCAATTCTTTTACTTTATCAGAGAATTCCTTTAACAGAGCAGATATTGCACTTTCTATTGCTTTTAAATTTATTGCTATTTCTTCTTGTGTCTTTTTCATTTCTTCCTTTTCTTTAGCCAATGTAGTAAATATAGTTTCTATATTTTTTTCTAGCGATCCAACTCTACCAGCTAATTTATCTAAATATTCTTTTAATTTTTCAATCGCTTTTCTATATTTATCTAATTTATCCTCCACTTCCATCCATTTTTCGGACACAATTGATTCAACAAGAATTTCAATTTCTTCTTTCGATATAATTGGTTCTACCCTTTCCTCTGTTCTTTTTTCTTTTCTTTCTACTGGTTTTGGCTTTGGCTCAGGTTTTTTCTCTTCTACTATAGCAGGCTCTTCGAAGCCCATTAAGAGAAGCGCACCTTCTATTTCATCATTAGAAAAACCTCTTTTCTTCAACTCTTCTTTTATTTTGTCTTTTGATAGACCTTTTTTACTCAATTCTTCTATCAAGTCAAATATATCAACTTCTGGCATTCTTTTTTAAATAAATCATACATTACATCTTTTTAATTTCTTCTCTTACAATCCTTCTTACATCTTCTGCTGTGATTATCCTTAGAGGATGTAACATGTCTAACATCTTTTTCAATGCTAATACATCTACTCTCTTAGCAAAAGTTTCTAATGAATCTTTTATTTTAATAACTTCTTCCTTTATTCCTAATATTTCTTTTTTTAAATCATCAATATTTTCTCTTATATCCTTAATTTGACTAGAATAATCCTTTCTTAATTTTAATACAGTACTTTTATTCTCATTTATAGCATGCATTATACTTCTTTGCCTTTCTTCTAATATTCTTACTCTTTCTGCTAAATCCTTTATTCTCTCAGATAAATCATCTATTATTGTGTCTGGCATTGGAGATGGCATCTTTAAAGATAGTAAAGATAAACTCCTATTTTATCCTAATTTTTGAAAATTATATGTACACATGTTTTAATTATGATTAGGATAAAAGAATGGTTGATGAATTAAGCTCACAATTGAATTATAAAATTGAAAGAGAAGGGGAATTTAAGAATCTAATTGTAGATTTTATTGGAACATTGTATTACCCTTCTATAGAAGATAGTCCTGCATGTATGCGAAGAATTATGGAGATTTTGGAAAAAGAAGGACATGTTAATACAATCACTCTAAGAGAAGAGAAGAATTATGTATATCCAGAAGATCAAGTCGAACTTTTGAATGAAATAAGAGATGTTTATGTGTATTTAGTGAAAGATAAGAAAATTTTGAGATATACTTATAAGCAATTGTCGAAAGTGACACAGAATAAGGCTAAGCTGGGAGAGTATTTAGAGAAAATTAGGAGAATAGTTTATGTTCTTCTGAAAGAAGACCCTATAGGTGCGTATGTATATAGTAAGAGATTATATAGATACCATAAAGTAAAATTTCAAAAATATGGTGATAAGATAGACGAAGCTTTTATATTAATTCTTGATGAAATAAAAAGTTTATTGGAGAAGACTAAGTTAATTCAAAAGGTAAAAAATAGACTTGAAGGTTATAGGATAGGAGAAAGGTCACTCTATAGAGAGATATTTTTTCCTTTTATAAGACCTAACTTTGTATTTACCAAACTCATAATTGTTCCTCCTAAAGGAGCTACAGAAATAGATAGATATTCATTTGAAGTTGAAGGGGGGATTGCAGATGTGATGATTTATGAAACAGAAGAGGAAGTTAGAAAATATTATCATATTATTCCACCAGAATTTAAATTATCTGATAAAGAGATGGATTTATTAACGGCTGCAAGAGAAATTATATCTAAATACACACCTTCATCAAGAGAAGCGGATGTAGAAGTTATTAGAAAAAATGTAGAGGATATGTCAAGAGATGTGCTTATAGAACTACAAGCTGATATGGGTTTAAACTTTTCCTATGAAAGAATAGAAAGATTAGCAAAAATACTCAAAAGATTGACAATTGGATTTGGTATACTTGAAGTTATTTTATCAGATAACTACATAGAAGACATATACGTAAATCCCCCTCCATTTTCGACTAAAATCTTTGTAAAACATAATATATATGAAGAAATGATTTCTAATGTCATCTTATCACCAAAAGAAATAGATGGATGGATTACCAGATTAAGATTTTTCTCAGGAAGACCTTTAGATGAAGCTCATCCTGTACTCGATACAGAGATAAGATATAAATATGGAACTGCAAGAGTGGCTGCTATTCAAAATCCATTCAGCCCTTTTGGTTATGGATTGGCAATAAGAAGATATAGAGCAAAGCCTTGGACTTTACCTTTGTTTGTGAAAGTTAAATATTTAAGTCCTATTGCTGCAGGTTTATTATGGTTCTTGATAGATGGGTCTAGAACTATACTTGTTGCAGGTACTAGAGGATCTGGGAAAACTTCTTTAATGATTTCTCTTATGCTTATGATTCCAAGGAGATTTAGAATAATAACTATAGAAGATGTTTTGGAAATCCCTTCATGGTATTTCAGAAAATTGGGTTTTGATATACTTTCTTTGAAAGTTAGGTCTGCTATTATAGGAGAGGCAAGCGAATTATCCGCAGAAGATGGTATTAGAACATCTCTTCGTTTGGGAGATTCTTGTCTTATAATAGGAGAAGTTAGAAGTAGAGAAGCATTTACTTTGTACGAGGCTATGAGAATAGGTGCAATGGCAAATGTAGTTATGGGTACTATTCATGGAGAATCTGCATATGGAGTTTTTGATAGAGTTGTTAATGACTTACAAGTCCATCCAACTTCATTTAAAGCAACAGATGTAATTATTGTAGCAAATAAATTGAGAACTCCGGATATGAGAAAAGAGGTAAGGAGGATAGTAGGTATTACAGAAATAAAGAAACATTGGAAAGAAGATCCTCTTTTAGAAAAAGGGTTCTTAGATTTGATGAGGTATGATCCTTATAATGATATTTTATATCCTACAAGAGAGTTAATTGAAGGGGAAAGTGATGTGCTGAAATCTATAGCACAAAGAGTAAGAGAGTGGGCAGGAAAATGGGAAAGGGTTTGGGATAATATTGTATTAAGAGGAGAAATAATAAAGAAGATGGTGGAATATGCTGATACTTATAAAAGGCCAGATATTTTAGAGGCAGATTTTGTGGTTAGAGCAGTGGATGCTTTTCATGTAATTTTTGGCAAAATTATGGAAGAAAGAGGGTATCCGAAGAATGAAGAAGTTATAAAAGAATTTGAGAAGTGGTTAAAAGAAACTATTAGGAAAGGTTAGATCTGGATATTCTAGTTTTGATTATCTCTATAATTTCGTCTTGTGAATATATAGATAGATTCTCTTTAAACGCTGGTAGTTCGATGTCTACTATCTTATACTCTTCAGTCTCTTTAAATTCGTCTAAATCTTCTGGTTTTATATTAATTTCAATTATATTTCCCTTTATATTCGCCTTTGCACGATATTTACCCTCCTTTTTATGTAAACTACACCAAAAAATCTCTATTGTATGTATTTGCTATTGTATACTTTCTAAAGATCTCGGGGAAGTAAAACAGTAGATTTACTATAGTATACTTGTTTTACTTGTAAATTTATTTTGAAATCTTTAGAGATATTTTTAATATATATGTCTAACCAACGATTTAGATCATTGTCTAGGTAATAGAAAATAGAAGGTAGAGTTAAGCTAACATTTATTTCGATTTTGTTTTTTTGATATATGTTTCTACCTATAGGAATATTTCTGGCCTCAAATAGCAATATTATTCTATTATCCTCTTTTAATATGCCAATATAAATAGGAAACTTAAGCAAAAACTCCTTGAATTTTTACGACTTTTTAGTAAGTATATAGATAATCTTCATCAGATCTAAATCTTCTAATTTTGAGAGTGTTGTCTTTATACATATTTCTTGTGCAAATTGCTCAATATTTTCTAGTAGTTCTCTCTTACTTCCTTGGAAGAACATTTGTTGCCAATTCGGGAGTATATTTTTACTCAT
>CAYMVK010000002.1:7235-12429 GCA_964394105.1 Candidatus Woesearchaeota archaeon
GATAATTTCTTTTTCCTTATAAGAAGAGGGAATAGGGAATATGATAATCCCAGAGAAATACAAAAAGATATTAGAAAAATATAGAAAAAGCAAGTCTAGGCTAATTGATGAAGATATCTTACGAAAAAAAGAGTGGAAACCTAAGTTATTTGTTCAATACGAGAATTTATGTAAATTGGCTAATAGAATAGTAAAATTTGGTAGATTGAGAGAAGATATAGAGAAAAAATATATAGAAAAGATTGAATTTCTGAATTTAGATGTTAAGCCTGAAGAAGTTCATGCTTTACCAATATTTTTATTTATTATGACAGTTGCTATCTTTTCTATTTTATTCTTAGTAACTTTTAACTTATTTGTCTTAATTATAGGAATTTTTGCAGGAGTTTTTTTATACTATGCTGGTTCACGCTCTTTAGACTATTTATACTCTTACAAGCTAAAGCAAGCATCTAACGAAATTGTCCTTGCAGTTCTTTATTTGGCTATTTACATGAGGTATGTGCCTAATTTAGAAAACGCAGTCAAATTCGCTGCAATGAGTTTAACTGGATTTTTAGGAGCAGATTTTGCAAAATTGTTATGGAAATTATCTATAAAGCAATATGATAATATATTAGAGGCATTAAACGATTATCTTAAAATTTGGAAAGATTATAGACCTTATTTCTGTGAGGCTATTTATTTGATTGAATCTTCTCTTTACCAGCCTTCTGAGCAAATGAGATTAGAAATGCTCGATAAAGCAATTAATAGAATTCTTGATGGAGTATATTCGGATATGGTAAAATATGCAAATTCATTGAAATTACCTGTTTCTGCATTATACATGCTAGGTATTACACTACCTTTGCTAACTTTAATACTTGTTCCTATTGCAATCTCTTTCTTAGGACGAGAAGTTAATCCTATGTACTTTGTACTTTTCTATGATATAATTTTACCTATAGCTTTGTATGCATCTACTGTTACTGTATTTTCTAGAAGACCTTCTGGATTTCCCAAACCAGACGTATTTCAAAATCCGGATATGCCACCAAAAGGATACTTCAAATTGGGTAATAAAACATACAGAGCTTTACCAGTAGCCATAATAATTGCATTTATTGTTGCATTGCCTTCCACATGGTATATTGCTCTGAGACCTAGGGCCCCACCAGTTCTTCAAGATGTATTGTATACTCTTCCTGCCGTATTTGGAATAGGGCTAGGTATATCTATTTATGGACATCTAGTTTCCAAAGACGGGCTTAAATTGCAGAAATTAATTAAAGAAATAGAGAAAGAATATGGTGTTTCTCTTTTTCAATTAGGTACTATCTTAGATGAAGGTGAACCAGCAGAAATCGCATTTAAGAAAGTTGCAAAAGTAGTGGAAGGGACAAGCGTTGAATTGCTTTATAAAAGGATCTTGCATAATATGACAAAATTGGGAATGGGTTTGAAGAGAGCTATATTCGATCCAAAATATGGAGCAGTAATTTACTATCCATCCCAATTGCTTAGGAGTATATTTAAACTTATAGTATCTGCTATAGAAAAAAATGTTAAGGCTGCTGCTAGAGCTTTATTTAGTGTATCTGAATATTTGAGAAGAGTAAATGAAGTAGAAATGAAATTATTGGATTTATTATCAGAGGAACTTAGTTCTTTGAGATTTCAAGGAGCTTTTGTTGCACCTCTTATGATTGCAGTAGTAACTGCGTTAGATGCACTTATGGTAATTATTCTTTCTTCTATTGGGGAAAAAGCTGCTTTATTAGAGAAAATAGGGGGCGGGGCAACATCTTCTTTAATGGCAGTTCCTATGCTTCTTTCATCATTCGGAGTTACAGGTCAAATACCTTTAACGATATTTCATATTATCATTGGAGTTTTCCTTATAGAAGTAGTTTGTATAATTGCAATAATTATTACCAATATAGAAAACGGTGGTTACATAGAACTTTGGTATAACATCTCAAGAATTTTACTTTTTGCAGTTATTGCATATAGCGGTATTGTGATGACATTGATTTTCATATTTGGAGGACTTGTAACTACATTAGTGGCAATAGCAGGATGAGGAGAAAAGCTTCAACAGAATATACATTCATGATAATACTTTCAATAGTATCTATAATTCTAGTAGTTTCTCTATATCTTTTATCTTCTCCAAGGCCAACTACAGAAAATCCGGGAAGATTGAATGATGGCATATGTGAAGAGAGTGAAAAAGATATTTCTATAAAAATGGCTACATTGGATTGCTTATTAATTAATTTGTCTTGGATACCTGAGAAAGATGAATATGAAGATATAAGAAATAATATAACTGAAAGATATTTAGGAGGAGATCCGAATAATATAGCTTATGTTAATGTTAGCGATGCTGTTAATGATGAATATCTTATAGCTTATATAGAGATAGGGAAGTACTATAGTGATTACCTAGAAAAGTTATATGAGAAAGGTGTCTTAAATATGGGTTAAATTGGAAAAGAAATTGGTATATGCAATTATAATGTTTATAGCGGTTCTCTCTGTAGTTATTGCTATTATTGTTTCATTAAAACAAGGTTCCATTCAACCACTAATTTCAAAAATATCTTCTCTATCAACCCTAGTCAGTTGACATTATCATTTAATTCTTTACGATTCTCTAAGAAAATATAATGAGGAAAAAAGGAATCCAACCAATTCATTTATTAATGGTGGCATTATTGGCAATTATAATTGCATTTATCGCGTTTTACTTTATTATGTATGGTAAGTCCTCTTTAGAAAATGTAAATAAGACAATATTTGAATCTATTGTAAGCTAAGATGAAAAAAGCTGTATCTCCTTTTGTCCAGATTGTAGCGATTGTATTTTTCTTGACTTTTCTGGCAGTAGCAGTACCTGTTTTTACTAAAATAGCACCTGCAGCTAAAGCCTATGGCTCCCTATCTTGTGCAATTGCAGTTCAAGGAAGAATACCTGTAATGAGATTTAGAAAGACTTGTGAAACTTCTACAAATTTCTTCATGATGGCTGCATGCCTCATTATGAATTATGCTAAAGTCATTAACTTTCTTGATAAAAGTATTTTTAATATTGAAGAGGGTTGTGGAATTTCTAAACTGTTTTATGAAAATAAAAAGATTTTAGCAGACGATTTGATAGCTACATGGAATGCTTATGGTAGGGGAGAAGAAGATATATTAGATTTTGAGGAAAAGAATGTGAAATTGTGGGAATCTATTTATGCATCAAATGAATCTAATATAAGTTTCATATTCAGCTACCCTCTTCAAAATGTGAGGATAATTTATTATTATAATGATAATTCAACAAATGATTTAGAAAATGAGAATAATTTTCCATTTGATTTATACTTTATAGATAACTCTTATGGAAGAAAACCTTTAGGCTTATTGGTAATACCTTATTTATTTACTTATTCCATTTCTAATCCAAATGGCATCGTAAAATATAGGGATGTAGAAGAATTCTTATTTAGAATGGGTTTTTTAAATGCTTTAGGAAATAAATTTATAGAACCTTATGGTGGTTTTAAAGTAACACTTCCCAAACCTTCTGAACTAATAGCTCAGTTACCTTCGTTGATAGCACAAGCAGTTGGAAAGACAACAGCTGATTTTTTCAATTGGATTGAAAAATCTATATTTGGTCTTGTGTCTATATATCCAGAGAATGATTTTATTTCTAAAACATTCTTCTCATACTTATTTTTAACTTTAGATCCATTAGGTACCGAGAAGTTGAAATATTCTATGATGGCGAGATTAATGAGAGAGAAATTTGCTAGAAGAATAATGGGTACTCTGAAAATAATTGATAAGATAGAGGAAATATCTAAAAAATGTAATTATACTGAATTAGTCAACTATTCTCAGAATATATCTATGAAATTGAATGAATTCCTCAAAAATGAAACATTTTTAATGCTTTACTTCTACAGATATCCTGTTTTCTTAACTCTAAATAAAACATATTATGATTATGTAATCAATACGACAGACGAATATGTTGTAGAAAAATGGAAGAATAAATTTGTAGAATTAATAAATTATTATTCAGGAATTGACGAAAATTTCTCTTTTATCAACTTGAGTAATACTAGTAATGCTTTGGACGAATTTAATTCAATTATTCAAAGAAAACGAACTGAGATAATAAATCTCATAAGCAATTTATACGAATTCTATAAGGAGAATATGTCAAACTACTATAATAATATGGCTTCTACAAGTTATTATCCGCTTGTAGGTTATTTATATCTTCTACGAAATGAAATAGAAAGGACTAAAAGAGATTTAACTAGTTTGAAAGATATAATTATAGATGATAGTAAATTAGCCCAAGAAGCCGATAAAATTAGGGAAGAACTATTGAATTATTGGATTACTGGGATTTTAACTAATATGTTATTTAGGGATCCAGAAGCAGTATTAAGTAGATATAAATGGTTATCTTATCTTATGTTTCCTGGGTTTGGGACTGCAACTCTTACATATATTGCTGGTTCTTGGGTTGTTTTATTAATTTCTCATGATATTGACGAAAAATTAGATATTTTAGTAGATTTGAATAGAACAACTCTAGATTCTAGAATTTTAAGCAATTGTGAATATTATGCTCCTTTAGATGCTTCTTACGCCACAATATGTTGTGAAGTTGATGAGTCTAGATATACGTTCTGCATAAGAGGACCTATAGACGAGCGAGAGATAGTTAGATCTGTAGAGAACAAAAATCTAAACTTCATTAAATTATTTGAAAAAGATTATTTAGTGTTTGTTATAAATCCAATAGGATAAAATGAAAAGAGAAAGATAGTTTTGAATGAGTTCTTATATATCTTTTGACTTCTTTCACTTCTTAGCCATAGAGACATTCATAATATCTACCCATTACGTAAATTATTATGAGTATTTCTGGATGTAGTTTATGGAGAACTTTTGGTAATATCTCTCCAATATCTTGAACGTTGAACTTTCTTTTTAGATATTGGATGTATTCCTGGGTGTCCATTAGTTTCCCATTTACTTCATACGACACTTCTATATCTTCTAACTTACCTTTGAATCTATGTTCGTGGTACAGTAGACTAAGAATAGTCGCTACTACAGCAGGATGAAGAATCCACTCATACAACCCTATAGGGAATTCTTTATCATATTTTAACTTCCAGACTATTTCTCTCTCAGT
>CAYMVK010000002.1:12439-26292 GCA_964394105.1 Candidatus Woesearchaeota archaeon
TCTTTAATGAATTTCTTTGTTAATTTCCAGGCTCTTCTTTTCTTCTCGTTTTTTCCTGAAAATAAGTCATCTAAGGGCTTCCAAAGCTTTTCTTCGGAATTCGGACCTACCCAAGCTAATGCTAGGCATCTTACTCTATCTATTAATTTTTTAGGTCCAAATTTCTTTCTGAATATCTCTATCTCTAAGCTTTTCTCATATTTATCATAAATATACAAACATACTTCTTTATATAATTCAAAATCTTTAGGACTCATCATACTTGCTATTGAATGTACTGATTTATCTACACTTTTGAATATTTCTATGAAATCTTTTGGTAAATCGCTCAACTTTAACTCACCTTTTTGTAGCCTTTTCTCTAAGATACTCTTTACTACTAAGTGTTCACCAAGATTTTTATCTACAGCTAGTTTCACAAGTAGATCTTTTAATGCGTTCTCATACTCTTCACCAAGGATCTTTGAAATCTTTAGGACATAATCTTCGACAACTTTAAACCATTTACCTCCTTTTATCTTATGCGCATTCCATGCAGAATCCGTCAGAGATATTCTTATTCTCCCTACTTGAAAGACTGGTATTTGAAATATTAATGATACTGCAAAAAGCGCTATATTAAGTAGTCTTATAAGCCTTCCCTTCCTCTTTTCTGAAACTGTAGCAACTGCACTTATAATTGACTGTACGTATAGATGAAGATGCAAGAGAATACTATCTTTATTAAATTCTAGGAAGTCCTCTTTTATAATTTCCTTGTACTTATTGAAAATCTTTTCATACTCTTTTTCAAAACTCATTCAGATCACCCAGTTATGGTTAAAAAGAGGAAATAAAAAATTTTTTGTAATCACTTTGCCGTAGTTACGTATTATTTACTTCCTTTCAAAATTTTATTAAAATCAAAGAATGGAGTCTTTAGAGAAATTTACTAGTGCTCTGTATGCATTAGGCGTATGTGTAGTACTAGTTATCACTGGTATGTCCGTTCAATCTATTTTTAACATGATGTTTGATTATCCTTATTCTTATATTACTTCTACAATTTCGTCTGGTTTGTATAAATTTAAGAGATATTTTTGGGATAACGCTCTTGGGATATATGAAGATACAGATATAGCAGCCTCTCTTATGTTAAGTAGTGTTTTGGGTACGGTAGGTGGAGATATATGGCCTGAATTGGAGGAGATAACTCATACAGTTGGAAGTGGTGTTGTGCTTGGGTATACGGCCAGAATTATAGGAAGTAACATAGAAAAAGCTATAAATTCACTACGGCAGATATATCTTATTTATTATATAGATCTCTATGCTGTAGAGGTAAGATTGTATGAGGAACTTACAAATAATTTCTTGTTGAGGGAAGAAATAACGAAAAGTAGTTTAGAGTTTATTGAGTCTGATAATTTTATTGATTTTATTACAACAGGTGTAAGAGATTCTTTTGTAGGTCCTGGATACGTTCTATTTGAGGAGAATTATGGAAGAGTAACTTCTAGCTTATATTATGATTTTATGGAGAAAGATTGGGGTTTGCTTAAACGTAATGTAGCTTTATATGTTACGGAATATAGTGAAGGAGAAATCAGGAATTATTTGTCCCGAGTTGATAAAATTGAATTTGGAGATGTCACTAGTTCGATTTCTGGGTTGGACCAATCTACAAGAGGTCTTATGTATTATGTGTATAAAGAAGAGTTATCAAAGCAAATTATGGACGATATATGGCAAAGACTTGGAGAAGAATTTGCACAAAACAAGAGGTTAAAAGAAAAGATACAAAATGCCTTAAGATATGTAATTTGTGGACCTGAAAAATTCGAAAAGTGTAAGAAATATGAAGAATTTTTAGAGGAATTTAAAGATCAATTAGATACGAAGATAGATGATCTGTTGAGAAAAAATCCAGATGAATTTGCAGAAGAATTGGAAAAATGGATGAGAGAGGAGGTAGAAAGGATTAAGCAAGAAACTTTAGATGTTTTAACGGGGAGGAAAGCGATAGAAAGCTATTATGAAAGTTTATGCACTGTTGCTGAATGGGAGGTAACTCCAGAAGTGAGATCTAAACTTGATAATTTATTTTCTCTTGATAATAATATGTTTTATGCAGAGTTTAAACAAAATGTTGATAATTTCTTAACCAAGACTGAATACCAAGCGGCTAGAGAAGTTATAGAAGGGGCGCTAGAAGATATTGAAGGAAGATTCCCAACCGCTCTAGAGGATATAATGAATAAACATGCGGAATTACTTGATAGAAGAGCTAAGACCTTAGAAACATTAGCAGATTATATAGAAGAGGGTAAAATAAAAGGAGTAAGTAATTTTGACGATTTTTTGACTGGTATAGCTAGAGGTATAGACAATCCAGAGTTGAGAGCAAAAACAATTTTTAGTTTATTTGCGCCCCCAGATATACCCTTGCCATATTCTAAGGCTTTAACTGAAACATTTGAAGATTTAACTAGAAAAATAGAAAAAGGAGAAGCAAGAACTATAGATGATATTGCCATGTATCTTGGCAAGGAATTTAAGCAAATCGAAGAAAGGGCAAGAGAAGAATTAATTTATGAGATTGATGAATTAGCAAGAAAAAGAAACATTATACCTAAAAAAAGCATAGAAAAAATTGTAGATGAAGATGTATCAGAAGCTCTAAGCAAATATTTCGTATATAAGAATGTAGTAAAAAAATATGGTGCATTTGAAGTCGGTGAGGCAATAGCTAAAAAAGGCATGAGCGAAGTAACAGAAAATGTTATAAATTCAATATCGCGGAGGAGTATCATTAAGGAAGTAGGTATAATGGGTAAACTCAAAAGATTGTATGAAATAGGTGCTAAAATCTCACTTTTATTTGCATCATCAAAAACACCTGCAGGATTTGCTCTGAAAAGTATATTTTCTATTATGTATTATGGCACGTCCAAAATTCCAGGAGCAACAAGAGCTGGAAGTAAATTGAAAGCTATAGCCAGTAAGATAAAGGGGATACTTGAATCTATAAAAAATAAAGTAAAATTCAACTTTAAGAGAATTTTTTCTATATTTAAATCAGCTGCAGAGAAAGGTAAAACAGCATCTGAAGCGGTAGAAGATGTAAAAGAAGGTATGGAGGTAGCTGGCGAAGTTGTGGATAAAATAGGGATTGGATTCATAATAAAACAAGTTTGGAAGATAATCAGAATGGAAATTATGTTGATGTTGGCTGCATCTATTCCTGTCACTCCAACTGTTTCTCAAGTAGTAAGACCATTCTCTTCTTACGCTGAATTAAGTAAAGATAAATTTTCATGTTCATTGTCAGCCATGTTACTTTATATATCTAAGAAATTCCTTCACTTGAGCTCAGACCCTCTATATAAGACAATGAATCCTATTTTAGTTGCAGATATTGATGCTAAATTCAATGAATCTTTTAAATTAAAAGAAGTTTATGAGCATCTTCTAAAAGGAGATATTTGTCCTGGAGTATTGCCTTTCAGAACTGAAGAAGGTCTTATAGGAAAGGTTATTTACCCTATTTTATCTCCAAAATATAGGCTTACTTCTATGGGAATTCAAAGTCTTATAATGGAAGGAATAGGCAAGACTACCGGATTAGCAAGTGAAAGAGAGATAGAAGAAGCGTTGTTTAGAACCTATTTTAGATGTAAAGTCCCTTATATAGATCCAGCAACTGGTAAAATAAATTATACTTGGTTAGACGAAGATAAATGTTTAGAAATGTTGATAATACCCAACCTTACGTATAAGGTATACATAGAATACTTCGATTTTCAGTATTACCCACCTTCCATCTTCTCGCAAGCGGGACTAGTTCAAGCAATATTATACTCAATGGCATATTCTTTCCTATCCAAGAGGTTGCTAGAGTTCTTCAGGGCATGGAGGAGAGGAGAAGAAATCCCTATAAAACCAACGAGAACCATTGATATGGCCATAAGTCAGGCATTAGTTGCTGCTGCTACTTATCAAATAGCAGCACAACGTCCAATAAATTATAGGGATGTGCCAGAGTGTGGTTTAAAGATAAGAGATTTAGAAAAAATGAATCTTAAATTAAATAAATTGAGTAATGTAGTTATGAGATTTCTTTCGCAATTTTTAGGAACTGGTATAGATGTGTGGTCCGTATTTATGTCTGTGAGTACAGGAGGTATACTCACGGCAGAGAAACCAAATGGAGTTTTAATTTGTATCCACTTCCCAGAAGAGTACATTGAAAAATACCAAGAGTATATACAAAATAGATTAACTGGAGGCTCACCATTACTTGTTAAAATGGCTTAAAATGGCAGAAGAACCTGTTAGATTTGTCACAAAAATTATTATAATAGTGTTAGCTTTGCTTACTTTATTCATAGTTCTTGCATGGGTAGCATCAAAAGCTTCTGGAGCTTCGGAAACATTAAGTGA
Organism: Candidatus Woesearchaeota archaeon; assembly: GCA_964394105.1. Lineage (GTDB taxonomy): Archaea > Nanobdellota > Nanobdellia > CAYMVK01 > CAYMVK01 > CAYMVK01. Next base: position 16,862 of record CAYMVK010000002.1, read on the forward strand.
TATACTTGGTTCTATATTTGGAGGATGATAAGTAAGCTATTCATCTTGATAATTACAATTATTATTGCAATTGCTATTATATGGCTTATTATCCTATTTGCAGGCCCCCAAGTGATAAATGATTTGCTTAAAGCCTTAAACCAGAGTTTACCTTATTAACGTTTCGTAACTACTTTTAATTTTGTATAAGCATTAGGTAAGAATTATGAGAAAGAAGAAAGGGGCTAGTTTAGTATTCACTGTACTTGTTGTAGCTATTGTAGCACTTGTAGTAGCAGGTATATTAATACTTCTTTCTTACAAAGGGATGGGCTTATCAGGATCATTATTTGAAGCAGGCAATAAATCATCAGAGGCGTTAAACGAGGCTGTGCAGAATTTGACAAGTTAAGCATATAGATTAAGACCAAAGAATGAAAAAAGGAGTAGAGGCACCTTTACTTTTAATACTTTCAATTATTTTCCTAATTATGTTTATTTTAGGAACTCCATATATACCAGTAATTACAAAATTTATAAACGCTGTAGTAGGAAAAATGGCGCCTATGCAAGAAAGAGTGCTTAAAAGTTTTCTTTTGTTTGTTAAAATGAACCCTAATTCAACAAAAAAATCTGCTTTTTATACGTCTCCGACATCTTTTATATTATTCAAATATATTGAGGATCCTGATGAAGAATCAGACGTTTGCAAAGAATTTTGGTACAATACATTAGGTTCGGATTATTATTTCTCTTATAATAAAACTGTTGTATGCTTGTTTAAAAATGACAATGATTTTACATCTATAAAAAAAGTTGTAGCCACTATATATAGTATTGATCCAAAAGATATAAAAGACGAAGATTTAGTCGATTATATAGGAATATATACATATTCTAACATAACTGATGAAGATTTATGTGATATATTAAATAACACGAAAGCTTATTTCTTAGAAAAATACTGTAGTGATGTAGATTTGACCGGTTATAAATTTTATCTCTCTAATACATCAGAAAGTAACCTCATAACATTTGTGTACTTGCCAAAATCTTTTTTGATATCTTATAACACTCAAAGTGAAAATGGTTTTAGGAAAGTAGTTATTAATGTTATAAGAAAATGATAGACCTAGATTTACTTTTTAAATCTATCAAAACTGCTATAGTTATTGTGTTATCTGTATTTTCTATGATATCAGTTATTACTACAGGTTATTCTATTTATATATCTTTTTTAGCTCAAAAGAAATTTGATGTGATAGATACATTTAAAAATTTTATAACCTTACCTCTAAAAACGAATGAAGTACAGTATATTTCTATAAAAGGATTAGGTAAGTATAATAATGAGCATTCATATGTATTTTTGTATAATGTTGACTTGAAGAAATTGGCTCCTTTTTTATCTAGTTGCAAAGTTTTTAATGGACTTAGTATTGAGGAATGCGCAAAATCTGATTTTAACTGTATAAATAGAAGTTGCATTTGTTATGTTAATTTTAAGCCAGTTGACTACACTTCTTTTTTCTTTTCAAGTTATTTATGTGGAAATTGTAAAATAAGACCTGTCCTATTGTTCTCGGAATTTTCATTGGATGCAAATAGTTTCAATTTACTCATTCCTTTAATAGAGAATATAGATAATATAACTAATCCTGTGAATGTAAGTACATGGTATGGCGATATAGTAAATTATTCTTTTAAATATTTTGGCTTTTCATGCGAAGAATCTATAGAAGATAAAAATTACTCATTAAATTATAACATTACAATAAGCAATTGCACAGGAAGTATTAATGAGACAGAAATATTAGAGAAATCAAAAGAATTGATGAAATTTTTCTCCAAAGAATTTGAATATATGATTTTTCAAAAATCTAGCTTTCAAAAAATTGATTTAATTTGTGGTCCAATGGGAGCAAAAGAACTCCTAGTGTTTTATGATACATGTGAAAGCGGTGAGGAATTTCTTTCTAAAATGCTTGTATTTGCAATCATTTCATCAGGAAATGATAAAATCTATCTTAAAGCATTTGTACCACTCACTTTGGAGAGAACAAAAATAGTTATTTTAGAAAGTCTTAGCAGTTAATAATGAAGAGTATTAAAGGAGTAGTACCTCCAGAATTAATCTTACTTGTCGTTGGAGTGATAGCAATCGCTGTATCTTTACAATTTGGCTCCTATCTCTCTAAACTTATTGCCCAAAAAACAAGTCTAGCTACCGTATTTTTTATCAAACAGATGCAAATTATATCTACGTTACCTTCTTTACCAGGAGATGTTGAACTGCGATATTCCTTTGAAGATTGTAGAATCGAGGAGAATCCATTTAACTATACTTATTATGTAAAATATTCTGACAACCTACTTTTTTACACATTCGTGTATTACGCGGAGGAAAGTGAATTAGAGGATTTTTTAAGAGATATTTTAGAGAATTATTACATTTATAATTGTAGAAGTACTGGTGTAAGAGTATGTTTGAAAAATTTTTTTGATTACATTTATAATAAACTAACTGAAGAAAATAGAGATGTTGTTGTGTTGAACACATCTTCTTTCATTTGTAGTTTATCAAGAGGAGTTTGTAAATTCACACTTGATGTAAATATAGAAAATAAGAGCTATTCCTACTCAAATTATTTGATTATTTATAATTATACAATTCCATTGATAAGATGCGGAGATTACTACTTATCTAATTTTGATATTTATAAAGTGGAAAAGAATAGTACTTTAATTTTGAGAGCTAATTTCAGTAAAATGATTAGTGGAAGACTTGAATATACTAAAGGCTGGATAGAAGCATATACAGTGCATTTTTATGAACCTTTTTATGATTCGAATATTTCTATTTATCAACCCAAGCCGACATTAACATTTTTTGTTGATACGACAAATACAGATATTTTCGTTAAAAGATTTTTTGACATATATGCTAAAGGGATATATAATGGTAGAACTGTTAAAATAGAATACTCTTTAGCCTATACTAAAAAAGAAAATATCTTCCCTACTATTGATAAAGTATTTGGAAGGATTCCTCTAGTTTTGAGATTATACTCTTCTATCTATAGAGCATGTAAATCTGATAAATTCAGTAGTTTCTCTCTGTTCCTTCCCTGGACAGCATTTTTTGATATATATCCATCAGAAGATAGGAAAAAACTCATTGTAGAAGATTTAAAGTCTGGTGGTTATTCTGAAGTAGATTTAGAATATATAGAGAGATTTTGCGGAAAATTTGAAAAAAAGATAAATTTGATAGGGGATTATAAAATATATGTTGAGATAGGTAGAAAGGTCCCTAAGATAAGGAAATCTTTTGATAAATTATTAAAAATACTTGCGAAAGGAGAAGATATCGTTAAAGATAAAGTAAAAGAAGTACTTGACGACTCTTATTATACTTATTGTATCCTTTATCATACTGGTTTAGGACAAATACTTGGAACAGCTTATATTCAAAAATTAGTTATGGCCAAAATAAAAGAAGAGATAGGATTAGATAAAATAAACCAAAGTTTTAATGAATTAAGAGATAATATTGATGAAGTGATAGAGCTAATTGATACCTATTACAATAATATTACGAATCCTGAATGGGAAATATTTTTGAGTGATTTAAATAGTACTTTGAATGAGATTAAGGGTCAGATAAATTGGACAAAAGTAAACAATTTTTGTACTGATGTATATGGAAAACTTACAGAATTTTGTACTATATGGGGCCATGCTAATCAAGCAAGAGAGCTTTTAGAAAATATAACAAGTACCTATAAAAGATGGGAGAACCAAATGAGTGCGTTGTTTAATTCCTTTTTATCAGTCTTCGAGAGACCTATGTATCTAAATATCACTTTATTTGGTAGAAAAGGTTACATAGAAATGAATGTGAATGTATACTTGAAATGAAAGGTCAGTTATCTTACATATTCCTTGGAATTTTGGGAAGTGTAATGTTTACTTTATTAACCATTGCGGCCATAGCCCATATAAAAACATTTAGCGTTTCTATATACGAGCAGAATGTAAATTATATTCTTTCTCTCAATTTATACAAGCTACTCTCCTATTCTGGTTGCTTAGCTCATAAAGATATGTATAAGACATTCTCTGCAATAGGTAATGAAAGTGGTATTATCCCTTTTGAAGTAACAAAAGAAGGGGTAATAGACTACACAAAAATAGGGGATTTAGAAAATATTCTTAAGAGATGTATTTATATACCTATAGTTAAAGAATATAAAGTTGAGGAAGAGGACGGTGAGCAAAAGATTGTAGAGAAGGGGGATTATCTTTTGGCAAACATAACTGTAGAAGTTTACGACTTTGATGACTATACATATCATAAAGCTACTGTATCTTTTCCAAAAAAAGCGGTTGTAGGGATTACTTATTGTTTACAACCCATTCCTGTGAGGATAAAAACTGATGAACTTGAAGATCATTTAGGTATAATAAGAATATGTGGGATAAGTTGAGAAGAGGGTTTGCAGTGTTGGGACCTGTGATTATGTTTATATCTGCAATTGTAGGACTTGCCTTTATTGAGGCCTCAAGAAGTATTCAATTTAAAATTGCTGTTTATCAGGAGACGAGGTTAGATCTAGAATTATGTCCTCTATTAGAAAAGACTTTATACAAATTATCTTTTACAACATATAGTACTAAAAGTTTTTCAAAATTTGTTTCAGAAGCAATTAAAACAAACGAATCTTCATCCTTCTTAAGAGATACATGGAAATTATACTATTCTAATATTATTTCTTATCCATCTAAGTATATATACAGAGAGTATAGATATGCAAAGGCATTTGAAGATTTTTTAGGAGTCCAAATAGCTTTTGTTCATGTGGTAGATGAAGAAAATGCAAATCCCGACATAATAAGAGCAATTAAGGAACATTATCATCCATATGTACAAATTTCATCAGAACCACCATCTTCCTACATTTGTGAGTTTTTTGTATTTGATCCAAATTCTGTATTTGGAAACAAGTTGAGGGGTGAAAGGATTTACTTAATACCAAGATGAAAGGTCAATTTGAATTGCCCTTTGCAATAGCACTTATCTTAGCCGGTATTATAACATACTGGGGTATTGTGGATGTTTATAAACAATATGAATCTGTGCAGGGAGTAGTAGAGAATATTTATAAAGGCCAGTGGGTATTATCAGCATATGATGTTTCTTATACTCAAATTGTTAGTTACTTAATGACTAAAGGCATATTTAGAGCTGGTTTATTTGGATTGGGGGCAAATAAAACAATTGATGTTGTATCTTATTACTCATCTTATATACCTCTAGTTAAGGTAGCTCTCTGGAAAGAAAAAGACACACTTTATATACCTAGCTTAGAAACAGTAAAGAGAGCGCTTGAAATGAATATTTTATATGAAGTAGAACACCTTACTCTGGAAGAACTTGGAGAATTACCAGAGGATATTGCAAGTATTTTTGCATCTCCAGAATATTACATAAAAATTTTGGAACTAAATTATCAAAATAGAACAGTTGGTTTTATAGATATGAATCCTTGGAAGTTAAAAATTGAATTCTTACCTCTTTTATCTCCTACAACAAAATATGCAAAGTCTGAAGAGGGGCCAGGAATTCAATATATAAAAGAAGTAAAAGGACTTTCAACAGTATTTGATATAGAATCAGATATTATCAAGTTATATGCCTATGCTAAAGATTTTGTAGAGAATAATAGACTAAATAAATTTTTATCTTCGGTTTTTGACACAAGAGGATTATCTTCTGCTTTTTCTCCAGGTTATAAATGTATAGTAAGTGAAGCAGAAAGATATCTCATCCCTATATTTGATCCATATACAGTACTTGCAGTTTCTTTGAGATCTTATGGTTGGCCCTCGCCTTCTCTGCATCCATGCATAATTAAAAGCTTTGATGAGTTGAAGTCAAATATCACTACGTTTTGTGATGGTACAAATAATAATTATTGTGATAATGTAATATGGCGTATTTATAACAATACTTTGCTTAATACATTTTCAAGTTCAAGTTGTTATTCAAAAGTAGACAATAAAACTTTTTATGTAAGTGTTGGAAAAAGAGAAAGTTGTGAAAATATGTGTTATACATATGAACCATGTATTTCTTTAAGAATTATAAGAGATACTGCTAGATTTTCTAATGAAATATCTTTCTTCGGTGATAAAATAAATGAAACTTATCAGAATAGTTGTAAAACTTTAATAATTGAAAAAGAAGAGGGAGATATATGCGCAATGATAGGATGTCAACCAATAAGCTGATAAATAAAATATGGAATTTGATTAAGATTTTCTTAGTTATAACTATAGTTGTGAATTTTGCTAAAATGTCATATTCTCAAGGAACTTGTAGTGCTACTAGCAGTAACTTTTGTGTGGAAATTGCTGGTTCACCTATATGTTGTGAATTAGTATCAAATAATTGTGAACCGGGTTATGTACCCTATTTCCTTACTCCTGATTGTAGTTGCATATGTTTGCCTAATTTTATTATAACAACCCCGCCAGTTCAGATAACGGATGTCAAATACTACTTCTATGAGGATGGAACAAGATATTTAATAGAAAAATTGCCAAGAAATAATGAAATAGAGATAAATATAAGTGTTAGTGGATATTCTGTAGAAGACTTCTTAAGTTATGGATACTCATTGAATATAACAATAGGAGGAATAACTTCAAACTACGATAGTACCAATTCAGTTTATTTTTGTTCTTATAGCGGTTCTATTTGCAATATATTACTTAATTACACAGTTCCTAATCTACAGCTTGGTGTATATCAAATAGATTTTAATTTATGTGTCGGAACTCTATGCACTTCTTATTCCGAAAGTGTGGAGGTTGCTTTGGAAAGTATTTATCTATACAGACTTGGAACCCCTCTATGTAAATATAAAAACCCATCAGAATATTTGTATTTGGATAAACAGTCGCACTGTAAAGATTTCTTTAATGCTAGGGCTGCAATAATAGACAATAATCCTGATACAGAAGAAGAGTTCAATAGAACCATAATAATAGATGTAATAGGTAATTATGAGAAAGAAATAAGTGGTGTTTATGTACTATTCAATACTTCTAAAAAAGTCGATGTGGATATTAATTTTGGAGTCAATTTATCTTCATTTAGTCACGCTTGTGATTTAGTAATCAATGGTGGGACATCTATATACTGCATTTCACCTGTTGATGATTGGAGATATGTAGAAATTGTAGCTAACGATACGTTTAAAATAGGGGAATTCAGATTAATTTATGAAAGTGGTGATGTAAGTATAAATACCCAGTATTTTGACTTAGATTTATACTCCTATCTCGTAAATGAAGTTATTAAACCTACATTAGAAGATATTGTAGAATATTATATTTCCTTACTTCAAGATGAGAAGAATAATACTCCTTTAACTGAAGTAAAGAATAATATTGATTATATAATTTCTAAAATCTCAGAATTGAAAACAGCATATTACACTAATTATATAGATTCATATTCTGATTTCTGTTCCAACTATTTATCAAAATTGGAAGAAATGAACAATGTATTAGCAGAATTAGCAGACTTTGTTTATGATTGGACTCTTGCATATAAAGAAATAAAAGCATGTCCAAATGTAAAGATAATAGAAACTACCTTATCAACTATTACAGACAAATTGGGTGAATTGGGTGTAAAAGGAATTTCTTTCGATTTCATAAAAGTTCCTTACTGTGATTATCGAAATGGGTATATTCTTGCTTGTCTAGGTAATGAAATGGATAGTTGTGCTTGTGTAAAGTGTAATGGCGAAGAAAATCCATATGGATCTTTTTTCTTAGATGTTGAATCATATGGATTTAATGATCCTATGGGTCTAAGGAAGAGTTATGAAGAACATGTATTATCAACATTAGATTATGCTACCTCTTTTGTAGAAGCATGTAAATTAATGTATGGAAATTCAGACTCATGTCTTAACAGTACAATTCACTTTATAAACCAGATATGGCCTATAATAATGAAAAAAGTCTCTAGGGAAGTTAGTTATCTTTATACATCATTCACTCCTATAGTTTGGAACTTTATACCATATGAAATGAATATTTATTGGGCCCTTTGTAACTATACAATAATAGATCCAACATTTAAGGAAAAGATTTCAATCAATTTACCTACACAATTAATATTTGCAATTAAAGATGAATTAAATATAACTTCATTCCTATGTAGATAACAATGAGAAGGGAAGTTGTTCTTGTTCTAATAGCTTCTTTAATTCTTACTATATCTCTTTCTTACTACGGCCAACACCCTTTCCTCTACGAAGATTATTTATATCTTCTTAACGATACAGTATATCCAGGTGCATGTTCTCCTTTAGGAAAAGTAGGAAAACTTTTTTTGGATATTGTCTTCTCCAATTCCACACAAGTATTGAGTAATATAAGTATTGTCAAGTCTCTTTCTAGTTCTGGTCCCCTGTACTCATGGATAGAGGAGCAATATACAAAATCAAATTTTATGAAAAGTGGTATACAGAAACCTATCATTTATAAAAGTATCCCGGTGGCTTATACTTCTAACGGAGATCTTGAATACAATACTACTGAGTATTGGACTGGTGATTACTTTATCTATTTAGATCGTCGAAGTATTGAGTTTTATCCATATCCTAAGTCATTTGAGACTTTAGAATTCCCTCTAAAAATCACTATTACTCCTACTCCCCCCAGCTCTACTACCGAATTTGAGGGGGTAGTTGATACTTCAGCGGAAATGGTATCTGAGCCATATTCTACTGACTTTACTCAATGGATTTTTTATACCTTACTCGTGCCGACTGTAGTTGATGATAAATTACGTGGAGTAATATTATATAATTACCTACTGCCTGAACTTGAAGGGGCTGAAGTCGAGGAGAGAGTATGTGTTTATCATCCTTTAGATGATTGGAGTATTGTTTACGATAAAAATTCATTAAATAACACAGTTGTTATCTACCCATTCATTCTTTTTGAGAATGAATGGAAAGATGCTAATACTGGTGCTTACTTGTGGGGAATTCCTAATGCAGGGGGAAAGATAACCACGGCGTTGCAACTAGTATATGAATTGAATAAAACGAATGGAAAATCAAGTCTACCTTCTTACTCAATATCTGTAAAAGATGGTAATTATTTCTTCTATTTTGCACAACCAGAGGTAAGAGAAAAGGTTTTTGGAGAGGAATATTCTAGTGCTAATGAATTTGAAGAAGATTCTATTTGTGCTAATAACCTAAATTGGAAAGGAGTAGTTAGAGCCGGGAATAAATCTCTTGTAAGAGTTGCTTTTACGAGTGATGGAAGACCTGTGTTAGTTGGAAAAGTATACTCGAATGCAAATCCAGTTACTCAAGGCACCGATAGGATTCTCTTACCTTACTGTCCTACATATGTAG
>CAYMVK010000003.1:0-10897 GCA_964394105.1 Candidatus Woesearchaeota archaeon
TTATAAAGGAAGGACTTTTCATAGAGTTTATATTTTCTTGGGATCATTTGATGTTACAGGAAATAAAAAAGAAGATTTTGATATGTTCTACAAAAAGGTAAAAGAAATTGAGTTCGAAAAATATATTAATAAAGATAGAACTTTTGCTGTAGACTCCGAAAGGATAGACAAGATTTACGATTATACTAGCATAGAAATGAGAGCTCCTATAGGTCAAGCCATTCGTGACAGAGTAAAAGATGCAAAAGGATTTATACCAAAAGTGGATTTGGACTCACCCGATCTTCTATTTAGAGTAGAATTGTATAAGAAAAGAGCTTATGTAATGTTAGACACTACAGGAAAGAGATCTCTAGCTAAGAGAGGATATAGAGTATTTTATCATCCAGCTATGTTAAAACCTACAATAGCCGCTAGCATGTTAATTATAGCTAACTGGACTAGTTCCATGTCTTTATTAGATCCATTTTGTGGTTCAGGTACAATTCCTATTGAGGCAGCATTAATGGGAAGAAATATTTACCCAGGGAGATTTAGGAGATATGATTTTATGTTTCTCAAAATAAAAGAATTTTCAGAAATTTATGAAGGGAAGATGAAGGAATATGAAAATGAGTTTATCAAAAAAATTAATTTGAAGATATATGGATATGACAAAAATACAGAATATATTACTGGAGCAAGAAGAAATGCGATGATGGCTGGTGTAGAGAAAGATATAATATTTGGAATAGAAGATATAAGATATCTTTTCTTTAAATTTGAGGGAAAGACGTTTGATAGAATAATAACAAATCCTCCTTTTGGAATCAGGATTAAAGAAAAAGATTTGATTAATTTATATTATGAATTATTTGATACAGCTATAGATCTTCTTCCTGAAGATGGTAGATTAGTTTTAATAACTCCTAGAAAGACTTTAGTAAAAAAAATATGTGAAGAAAAGAATTTCATTATAGAGGAGGAGTATTTTGTTGATTATGGAACCTCCCATGCCCATATATTTAAAATATGGTGAAAAGAGGTCAACATTTTTTAAAAGATAAGAGATTTATTATTAAAATCATCAATAGTGCATTATTGGACAAAAAAGATATTGTTTTAGAAATTGGATGTGGATATGGTAATTTAACTTACGAGATAGCTAAAAGAGTAAAGAAAATTTATGCTATTGAGATAGATAATGAATTAATTGAAAAAGCAAAAGAAAAGTTAAAGAAATTTAATAACGTGATACTTGTTGAAGGTGATATATTGCTATACAAGATTCCGAAGGAAGTAAATAAAATAGTAACAAATCCTCCTTTTGAGATAACTTCTTTTCTAATAGATTTATTTATTAAATTTTTATGCAATCAAGGAGATCTGGTAGTTACTACTTTACAAAAGGAAATTTTTGATAAATTAATTGCAAAACCTGGCGATAGGAATTTTTCGAGTTTATCAATACTCTGTGAAAAATACGTAACAATAGATTATTTGGGAAGAATCCCTAGAAGAGCATTCAGCCCTCCTCCAAAAGTAGATGTTGTTCTACTGCGTATGAAGCCGAAAACAAAAAAATGGGAACCCTTATTTAACTTTTTTGTCAGATTACTTTTTATGAAGAGGAATAGAAAAATCAAATATATAATAAAACACTGGAATTTATCATTAAACATCCCGCAAGAAATAGAGAATAAAAAATGTTTTATGTTGAATTTAGATGAAATAAACTATCTATATGAACAATGGTTAAGATCAGGGAAGTTATCATAAGGACATATGTTCATGAGAGTGAAGATATATCTAAAGTAAAAGAAGCATTAAATTTACTGTTGCCAGAGGAAGTCAAAATTAATGAAAAAGTTTTATCTGGTTTTTATAAAACAAAAATTATAATTTTAGAATGTAGAATAAACAAAAAAGATAAGATAAAAAGATTTATAGAAAAGTTTAATGAGCATATGTCAGAGGAATCAAAGATTTTGCTAGAAGCTACATTGTCTGATAGGATAGACGATAAATTTTCTTTATACATCAGAGTAGATAAGCAGACTCTCTATCAGAAAAAGAAGATTCTTATAACTGAGGAAGAAGATTGTATATGGATTAAGATATCCTTTGATGTTACAAAAAAAGAAAGATTGATAGGAAACGTTTTAGATAAGATAAAAGAAGTATTAATGATTTAATATTACGAATTCTTTGAGAATAATAGAATGAGATTCCCATGGTCAAAAACATTTGTAGAGAAGGTAGAGGAGGAATTTGAATTAGATAGACTACGTAAAGGGAGAACATATTATGATATTAACGTTAGGTTAGCTGATCCTGAAGAATTTAGGACTAGAGTAGCAGAATATCTCTCGGATATGGGTTACCATATCATAATTAATGAAATGGTCAAATTTAAGGAATTAGCAGAGTTAGAGATGGTGTTTGAAGGAGGAAGATTAAAACCAATTAAATTTTATATAAAGGGAGAGAAGAAATTAAATAGAGGATTAAGATTTAAAGGATTATTTACAGTGTTTTTAATATTAACTTTGTTATTTGTATTCTTGTATGTAACATCTAAATTGGGGATTGTTAGGGGTATATATGAAAGAAATGTATTATATGCTGCTTTAATATCGTTTTTCATATCTTTGATCCTATTCATGATAAAGAAGATAGTGTGGTTGCATGTATGGGTTAAGTTAATTGGTATATATAACATAAGTGACGAAATTACAGATGCTAGGGTTATAATAAGTGGAGATATAAGCGAAAAAGACGAGAGATCATTATCTACATTAAGAGATGAGATGGTTGAATTCTATGACAGAGTAGCTTCAAAATATGTAACAGGAGAGAAACCAAAGATATTTAAGGAGAAAAAGAAGAAAGAAGAATATCTAGCAGAAATTATGAGGAGATTAAGAGAAACTGAAAATGCATTAAAAGATTTAAGAATAAGGTTAGCAAAGGGAGAAATATCAGAGAATACTTATAACAAAACTAAGAAAGAATTGGAAGAGGAAATAGAAAAATTGAAGATACTATATGAATTATCATTAACTAGATAAAATTGTTAAATAGGAAAGGTCAAATATATGCCTTAAGGGAATTACTCCTTTTCTCTATAATTTTTTCATTTATTCTTGGAATATTCCACACAATTGCAGTGCCGATTAGAAAAAACATTATTGAAAATTTTGAAATAAAAAATTCTCAACTTTTGTTAGAATATATTAAACAAAATATATTATTTGCTGATTTGATACTCGAAGACGTAGATAAATGTAATCTTACTATAAGCTTAGCAGAGAAAAATCCTATAAAATCTTCTTTCTACATTCGTAGAGCTGGTAATTTATTATGCATAACTCTTTTGAGATATGGCGAAACGATATGTAGTGAAATATACTGGAATACTAAGTTAAGATATGTAAATATAGAAAACCTTGGCACCTATTTCTTCAAAGCAAATCTCTACTTATATAAAAACAAAACTATTTGTTATATAGATATAAAAGGTGGGTAATTTTTAAGCTACGAATAGTTTATGTTTACTTTCTCCTCTGATTTCTTCAAGTATTCTTTCAACAATTATTCTGAAAGGATCTGCTATACCTTCTATTCTATTTTTGATATCTTCAAAAGATTCAAATTTCTTCTTTTCCCTTTCTTCTAATATTTTCCATAAGCATTTCTTCCCTATTCGTGGTAGAAGCTCCAATTGATGTAATCTAGTTGATATAGGTCCAGCATTGTTGAAAAATTCAACAAACTCCTTTTCCCTCTCTTTAACTATTTTTTTGACAATTTCTTCCAATTCTTTTTTTGCAGCATCTGTTAAATCTTCATATCTTATTCTTCTTAAAATTTTATTGATTTCTGGTCGGAGACCACTTCCAATATATACTTTTTTCCCTATTTCTATTTTTGCGCCTCTTTTAGGAACAACTTCTAGAAGTGTAAAATATTTTTCTCCAATTACTTGTGCAATAGGTACAAAAATCTTTTCTAAAGGTTTTCCACTAGGCAAATAGTCCAATACATAAGCCCATTCCTCTTTTCTCATCCTCATTTTTCTAACTTAAATACTTTTTTAGAATATTTAGAATTGCCTTCTTTTCTTCAGGTTTGAAAGGTATTTTTGAACCTTTTAGTACAGCATCTAAATCTTCTTCATCTTGGGGATAAATATTTACTATTTGAATGATTAAATCGTCTGTTAATTTTAACATATCAAGATTTTTTAGTTCCTCTATAACTTTTTTTGCAGTTTCTGCATCAACTTTTGAAAATTTTGTAGCTAATTCGTAGCATTTTTCTTGTAGTTGTGTTCTATTTTCTATACTACCAAGTATTTCTAAGACTTCCGGTAAGCTTATCTGTTTTCTTTCTATGATCTCCATTTTATATTTTCTTTAGATGGATAGGATTTGCATATATTTTCTTTATTTTTCCTCCATCTTTAATTAAAACAACATAAGCACGACCAATTTTACCTTCTATTATCCCCAATCTTCCTTGATATCTAGGATGGGGCATTCCTTTATGATAAGAGGGCTCGATATCTATCACTACTTTATCTCCTTTCTCCAATTTTTGAAATAACCTTGAGATAGATATTTTACCTCTATTTCGAGGATGTTTCCTTAATTTCTTTCTTGTTCTTGATCTAAAGCCTTTTGGCCTCTTCATCCTTCAGTATTATATTTTTCAGTATTTCATATTTATTTTTAAACTTTCTAAAGAGTATTGATTGACACTTACTACAAATAACTATTTTTTTCTTGCTATTTATCTTTATATAAGTGCCTTTGATTTTATTTAGTATAGTTCTTTCGATTTCTTTGCCACAGACTGCACATTTCATTTTTTAAATCTTAATAACTTGTATAAATCTTTTTTGCTTATTGTTTTTCCTCCTTTCATGATATTTTCAAATTTTTTCATCATTCTATAAAAATTTAAAAATTCTAATACATCTTTCTTTGTAACGCCGGCTCCATAAGCTATCTCATTTATTCTGTTTTTTATGAGTTCCGGTTCTCTCAATTCCTTCTTATTCAACGACAATATTATTGCTTTATATTTTTTTAACTTGGTATCTACTTCTTTCAATTGATCTTTTTTTATCCCCATTAATGGAACAAAAGGAAATAAGCTCAATATTTTTGATATAGATCCCTCTTTTTCTACAACATTCAAAATTTCTAGAATAATATGCGATATATCTTTATCTACTATTTTATTGCTTAATTTTTCAAATTTTTTTATAATTTGTGTAATATCCCCTAAACCCAATAACCTACTAACATATCTCTTTAAATTAAATTCTTCAAGATCTTCTATTTTTTCTCCAACTCCTATAAAGGAAATAGGGGCATTTGTCAGTTTACTTGCTATCAAAGCACTACCAGCTTTTGCACTTCCATCTATTTTTGTAATAATTATGGAGTTTATAGGTATATGTTTAGACAATTTTTCAATATGTTCTTGTATTCTTATACCATGATCTGCACTGGTAACTAAAATTGAATAATTTGGATTTAGACTTTTTTCTATTTCTTTAATTTCGGTTAGCATAATATCGTCTATGAAATTTCTTCCAGCAGTATCATATATTATCACTTCATATTTTTTTCCTAAGAATTCATCCAATTTTTCCAAACTTGGAAAATCTGAAATGTTATATGTAATAATACCTATTTTGTCACCTAACTGCTTAAGTTGTTCAAAAGAAGCTTTCCTTTTTTGATCTAAATTTACAAGACAAACTTTATAACCCCTATTCTTAAAAAAATATGCTAACTTAGCAGCAGTTGTAGTTTTACCTACTCCCAAGAGACCAATAAGTAAAATTTTTGTTGGTTTTTTCTTTATAGATATTTTACCTTCTTTACCAAAATATTCTAAGAAAACATCGTAAAATGCTTTTATTATTTTATCTTTTGGGTCAAATGGATAATCTTTAAGTTCTTTTTTTATTTTCTCTTTAAGTTTTTCTATTATTTCATTGGTTATGTATGGCGGAACATCAGCTTTTAACAATATTTTCCTTAGTTCTTTTAAATTTTCTTTTATATCTTCTGGAGTACTATATTTCCTTAAAAACTTGCCAAAGAATTCTCTTATTCTCTCTTCAAACATTCTCGAATATAAATTTCAATAATTCTTCTTTACTCATGTTATATAAATCTTCTTTACTTTCTCCCACACCAACATAAATTAAAGGCTTTTTTGAATGAAAAAGAATAGATATAATGCTACCTCCTTTTTTATCTAAATCAAACTTTGCCATTATTATGTAATCTATGGGTAAATATTTTGCAAAATTATCATATTGTTCTACAATATCATTTCCAGACAAGCAATCGCCAACAAATATAGTAAAATGGGGATTAGAAACTCTATATACTTTATTTAATTCCCTCATTAAATCTTCTTTCATATGTGATCTCCCACCCGTATCTATGATAACTACATCATAATTATTTTCCTTTGCATATTCAATCCCTTTGTATGCAACTGCTGCAGGATCAATATTATAACCCATATTAAATACATCTATACCTACTTCTTTACCCCATTTTAAAATTTGCTCAATGCTAGCTGCTCTGAAAGTATCTGCTGCAATAAGCAATACTTTATACCCTTTTTTCTTAAGAAGATAGCCCAATTTTGCTACAGTTGTAGTTTTGCCACTACCATTGAAGCCACAAATTAAAATTTTAACCAATTTATCTTTTTTTCTTATTTCTTCTAATTTTTTGATAAAATCCTCCTCTAATTCTACTATAATATTCCCTGCTATTATATTTTTTACAATTCTTTTTACTTCTTCTCCAGATATCCATTTTTTCTCAAATTTCAAAATATTTCTTATTTCTTTCTTTATTTTTTCTAAAACATCCATGCATAAACCATTTTCTATCAAAATATCTTCATAATATTCAAATTTTTCATCAAAATTATCATACGTGAATTTTTCACCAAATAAAGTTTTAAAAATTTTAGAAATGTTTAGCATCTCTCTATTCTAAATTTATCTCTTCTATTTTCTCTATTTTGATCATAATTCTCTTTACTTTGTGATTGCCACCTATATTAGAATATATTTTCTCGAGAACATCTTCTTTCTTTGTACCTTTTACAATAAGATCAAATTTATGCAAATTTCCTAATCTATCTTTAAATTTTCCAATTACTCTGTAATATTTTACGTCTACCATCTTTGGCTTGTTAAATACAATATTATTATTAAGCAAAATAATTTTTACTTTTCTCAAGCAGTAATTTTACTCTATAAGTTCTGACAAGTTAGCTAATTCAGGACCAGTTGTTGTTCTTCCCACTAATATAGCTTTTTCATTCATAAGTATTCCAGATCTCACAAAAGGATTTGCAAAATTTACTGTAGTTTTGACATATTTCTTTATTTTCAAATATTTAACAATATCTTGCTCTGTATTTTCATCTATAAGAGGAGATATTATAGCTAAATTATCCCATGTAACTATCAATTGCCCTACTACATCTACATAAGGAATTTCTATAGTATTTACATTAAATCCTAAATCTCTTAATTCATTATAAATAGATTTATCCAAATTATCACTTATTAATATTCTTTTTCCATTTATTGCTATTATATTGCCAATAGCTGTGTATTTTGTGTTTATCTCTAAATGTTCTATTCCAATATCTGAAGCTATCTTTTTCAAAGCTTCTTTTTCATCATCGTAAAGTGCTGAGGGATATAAAAGATAATCATTGGTTAATATAGTAAAGATTCCGACAAGATTTGTTCTCAAAACACTTATTTTATATATCTCTACATCCATAGAATCTTTTAATTCCTTTTTTTCTTTGTCATCTAATTCTAAACCAGTAATTGCAATATTATCATTACAGACATTATATAGACCTATATTTGGGTCTTTAAGCGAATTAAACTTGAGAATTTTCATCCTATCTTCTAAATCCTAAGAATCTGAAGCCTTTATCCTCTTTTTTACTAATTGTACTTAGTACTTCTTTTACTATTCTTTCATCAACTTTTGTGATTCTGCCTGCAGATAGAAGTTGATAAAGGTAAATATAAGCCTTTAATGCCTTCATAGGATGAGCAACTTCAACAAAATTTAGCCTTTGTAAAGCTTCCTTTGTACAAAAAGCTTTTACTACATTTTTCATTTGCAAAAGTTTTCTTTTAATTTCTTCCTCTTTATTATCTTTATTTGTTTCCATGTTCTTCTTTCCAAACTTCATAAGCAGTTCTATCTAGTAAAGATTTTCCTTTATCAGTTAAAACCCTTCCTTTTCTAGGTACTTCTACAAATTTTACCAATCCTGCCTTTTCCAAAGCTTGCAAGCCTTTCCTTATTATAGATCCAGAACCTTTACAAAATCTTCTCGGTGCTGAACCCCTCTTTTTAGCACCTCCATAAAATTTTCTTAATCTTGAAACTCCTATAGGTCTGGCAAGAACATATAATTTTCTTAACATGCTTGCCAATCTATAATACCACCAATCCTGCTGTTCAGGCGGCCTTTCTTTATGAGGTCCGGTTTTTACAAATTTAATCCATTCAGGCGGAGTTAATTCTTTAAAATTTTTTAGTTTCTGAGCTAATCTCTCAATGAGCTTATTAGGGTTCACATCAAATGCTGTTACCATACTTTAAAGAAGAATGTAGAAACCTTATTAAAAAAATTTTATGTTTTCACTATGTTATGATTTTTTCTTCTCCTTTCCTTGACTTCCTTCACAAAGGGATATCTCTTTATATTCCCGCATACTTTGCAACGTATAATTAACTTATGGCCTCTTGAATCTATTCTAACTGTAGCATTTTTTCCCGGAACTAATAAATTTCCACATTTTTTACATATGAACATCTTTATTTTCTTCGGCAATCTTACATTTGTTCTTTTTGAAATTTCTAGAATTAAATCAATATATTTACTTGCTATATAGGGATTTACTTGATATTCTTCAATAGCTTTATTAAATAACTCCTCAATATGTTTCTTTGCAAATTTAACAATTTTCTTTTTTCTACTAGTTTTGTAAGTATTTCCCATATGCTATTATGGATGTAGAATTGGTAAAGTAAAATATTTTAAAAGCTCACGGCTTGGCCCGGCCTCATCCCCGCAGGGACAGGTCCGGGCCAACGTCTCGGGGCTTAACTTCCGTGTTCGAATGGGAACGGGTGTTTCCCCCGAGACTATGGCCGTGAGCTATTCTTAAATACATACTTGTTGTATTTAAGCTTTAAATGATGAAACCGCTCCAGTCTGAGAGATGATGATGGTTAAAAGCTCTGATTTTGTTTAATTAAGTAATGAGTATACTAATTAAGAATGCAAGGTTTATAATCCAGGATTCTGCTAAAATACTTGAAAAGAAAGATGTATTAATTGAGAATAATAAAATTTCATCGATTGGTAAGATTAAGGATAAAAGTGATATTATTATTGATGGTTCCAGCTTTATCGTAGCACCTTCTTTTGCAAATATGCATACTCATCTACCAATGACAATATTTAGAGGTTATGCAGAAGATATGAATTTGAAAGAATGGTTAGAAAATAAAATATGGCCGTTAGAGGCAAAAATGAAAAAATATAAAGAATTGTTTTATATAGGAACTTTCATATCTTTAGTAGAGCTAATTTCCTCAGGAATAACTTTAGTTTTTGATATGTATTTTGATTTTGACGCATATTATAAAATATTTAAAGAATTTAAGATAAGGGTATACTTTGCACATACTCTCTTTGATTTTTTTGAAGAAGAACGCAAAGAGCAAGAAATAAAGGAATTTGAAAAAATTTATAAAAAAATTGGTAAGGAGAAATTAAAAAATGTTCATATAGCTCTTGGACCTCATGCTATTTATACAGCTTCCAAAGAATTATTAGAATGGGTTAAGGAGAAAAGTGAGGAAGAAAATTTGCCTGTACATATACACCTACAAGAAACAAGAGATGAAATTTTATTCTCAATTAAGAAATATGGTAAAACACCTACAAAATTCCTTAAAGATTTAGGCTTATTAAATAATAAATTATTTGCAGCTCATTGTGCTTGGTTGACTAGAGAAGATTTAGAAATTTTGGGCAAAAACAAAGTCAATATTATTCACTGCCCAACTTCAAATCTAAAATTAGCTACTGGTGGAAATTGCCCTATTGTTGAGCTAATGAACAGAGGTGCTAATGTGCTTTTAGGTACAGATTCAGCAGCTTCAAACAATAATTTAGATTTGCTTAATGAAATGAAGCTGGCTGCTTTATTGCAAAAAAATAGGTATGAGGATGCTAGTGTAATAAAAGTAGGTGATATTTATAAAATGGCAACAGAAAATGCTGGTAAATCTTTAGGTATAAAATTTGGTAAAGTAGAAGAAGGATATTTGGCAGATATTGTTTTAATAGATATAAATTCTATAAGATTTAGACCTATTTCCAAACAGAGAATTATTAATCATATTATATATGCAATGAGACCAAGCGATATTTTCATGACGATTTGTGATGGAGAAATAATTTATATTAGGGGTAAGAAGATAGGAAAATATAGTTTGGAAGAAGTTAATGAAAAAATGGAAAAATTTGAGAGAAAAATAAGGAAAATTACGAAGCATTAACTAATTTTACCTTTTCTATTACATATGTGTATACAGTCCCATCAAAAACTATTTTTACTTTTTTTATTTTTATCCTTTTCTTCCATATAGGAATATAAACAACAAAAGTTTCATATTCTCCACCTTCGCCTAGTGGATGAATTTTATATTCATTGCAGATCTCTAAAAATTTGTCTAAATTTTCTTTAGTTAATCTTTTTCCAATCCATTTTCTACCCAATCCATATTCTGGAACTCTTGTAAGTAAAAATTCAATTTTATCC
>CAYMVK010000003.1:10907-15992 GCA_964394105.1 Candidatus Woesearchaeota archaeon
ACCCTACAAGATGAATTACAACATCAAAATCCTTTACAATTTTCTCTAATGTATTTATTGGATCTCTTAACCATAAAGGTGCTTTTAACTTTAGACCTAATTCTTCACAAATTTTTACGATTCTTTTGAACTGATAATCAGAAGCATTTGCACCAGTTATCAAATAATTATAATTTTCTTTTTCAAGTACTCTTGATATAAATTTGATCATTTCATCGACTTCTTTTTCTTCTTTTCCAGATACTTTAAAATAATATAGCTTTAAATTCCATGCTTTTGCTTGCAGTTTTACAAAATTTACATTAGGTATATGAAGCATGAAGCTTTCTTCAGATATAGGCTCAAATGCAACTAAAGAAATCTGCCAGCCTCTCAAATAATGAAGATAAGTAGAATATATTGAATCTTTACCTCCGGATACTAGGGCTAAAGCCTTTTTCATTGTCTATAAAATGTTATTATAGTGGCAAATCTTTAAATTACTAGGAAAGAAGATGATTAAAAGAGCAAATAAATCTAATGTTTATACAGTTGTCTTCTTATTGACCCTTGTGATAATAATGAATTTCATTTCTGTTATATTCTTTTCTTTGTATACCATGACTTGCGGATATAATTTTATTAAAATCAAAGATAAAGAAGAAGTAATAAAAAATGTAGAGTTATTCCTTGTAAGAAATCTTCCGGAGATAAAGAAAATCTATATAATTGATGTTGTTAATGAAGAGCCTTGGTTATATAGAATAGATCTTATTGTAAGTACTGATGAATATGGTGATATTCCAATGAGTATCTATGTCTCTGCAGATGGGAAATATGTATTTAATAAAAATGTAATGCTCCGCTTGAGATGATTTCTTTATCATATAGTTCCTTTTTAGAAGTGCTAGAAAATGCAATTGATATTCTCAAAGATAGGTATGATCCTATAGTGGAAATTGAATCAAGTAAAATTTGGATTATAGGAGATCTTCATGGGGATTTGATGACTTTTAGAAAAATAAGAAATATTATAGAAAAGGAATATAGCAAAGATGATATAATTATTTTTCTAGGCGACTATGGAGATAGAGGCTATTATCAAGTGGAATTATACTACGAATTACTTTCTTATTTTTTGAAAAATTCAGAAAATATTATTTTGATAAGAGGAAATCATGAATTTATTGAGGGTTTAGAAGTATATCCTCATGATTTGCCTTTTCATATTTTGAGAAAATTTGGCTATGATAAAGGAAAAATTGTTTATCAAAAAATTAGAGAGTTATGGGAATACTTGCCTTTTTGTTGTTTAGTTCCAAATGAATTTATTTGCATGCATGGTGGCCCTATAGTAGATTCAATTTGCATAGAAAGTTATAAAAATCCAAATTATCATCAGAAAGAGCAAATTTTATGGAACGATCCTTATGAAGGTTTAGGATATGCCCCTAATCCAAGAGGTGCTGGATATCTTTGGGGGAGAGATATTACAGAGAATAATTTGAATACTTTGAATATAAAATATATCATAAGAGGTCATGAAAAGTGCGATGGAATCAAATATAATCATAATAGAAGAGTAATTACAGTATTTTCTACAAAGGTTTATGGAAATTCTGCTGGTTTTTTGAAATATTGCTTAAAAGAGAATAAAATTAATTTTATACCTGTCTAAAATCTATTTTCTAATTTCTATAGAAGATAAATTTAACTTTATATTTCTTGATTGTCTAGAGAAAAACAGGTCTGAATTGTGATGACAGCCGACAGCACTGACCAAAGAATGATGATTTTTAATGGATACAGTATATTTACCCTTTAAATAAAATTTTTACGAGAAAAAACTGAAAAATTTAGTATAAATTCAGTATAATGTTATTATTTCCCTTTCTATGCTATTGTAGATATACTTTTGTTTTATGGATATAGTCTAATAGAGTTACTTTTTATAATGAATGACGATTAGATTAAGTATTTTTATCTTTTAGGGAGACTACCTTAGAGCTGTAAGGTGATTAATATTCATCAATCTTATTTGAAAAATTTTCTAAAGACATTTTTAATAGTTATATTTTATGATGATACTCCGTAATGTATATGAGAGAGCATCTCTTGTGAAAGAACTTGCTATACTATATTTAGTATCCAAGGGGCCTATTTATGGAAGAAAACGCTTACAGAAATTGCTATTTTTAGCTAAGGTAAAATATGGTGCCTCTCTTCCTTTCTTGTTTACAAAATATCTTTATGGACCATATTCCTCAGAAATACAAGACATATTGGATAAATTGACTATCAATGGATTAATAAGAGAAGCGATAATGGTAGAAAATGGTCGTTCTATTTATGTGTACAAATTAACAGAAAAAGGAAGAAAACTATTGCAATTTTTGTTAAATTACCCACCAATTAAGACAGAACCTCGTATTCAAAAGATTATCGAAGGAATTGATGAAGTATGCAATAAGGAAGGTAAAAAGAAAACAGAGGAAATTGTAAGAGAAGCCTACAGATATATAGAAAAAGATGAGTAATAAAAGACACAGAAAAAATTCTAAAAGTTATGAAGATGAATTAATAGAAACTTTTAGTCAAACATTAGAAAATATATACATAAATAGGCTCTTTAATTACATAATAAAAAATAGAGATTTAAAGCTGTTAGAATTACTTACACGTCATAGGGGCTTCTTTTATTTGCACGGATTCGAAAGAAAGATTTTACTTATCGATGCTCCAAAAAATATAAACAAAGAAAATTTGCAAGAGGCTATTGAACTTATAAACAACTTCTATAGAGAAAAACTTGAAAAGGAAGAAAGAGAAGAAAAAATAGTAAGTGTTTTTATGCAAAAATCTATAGATTTTACAGCCACCATTTTATCTATAATTGTTAAGTATACTTTAGAGCAGTCGGACATTCAAAAAATGATTAAACAAAATAATGAAATAAATATTGAAATATTAAAAGAGAAAATTGAAGAACTATTATTTGATGAAAAATTGATGAGTATCTCTAAAGAAATCGATAAATCTCTATATAAACTTATAGAAGAACATCCTGAGTATATATTTTCTTTAATTTTCCCTGTAGCAATTGCTTCTATCTTAGATAAAATAATAGAAAAAGTTAACAAATATAGTAAATATTCGGAAACGTTCGAAACATTGGAAAAGTTGGGTGCGATTTATCCTTTATTAACAATATATATTTGTGATAATGTAGATAGCCATACCTATGATAATCCTTCATTTTTATTGATAGTACCACCTCATCTAAGAATTTTAAAAAAGTTTGACAATAATCTTGTATGCCCTTATTGTAATAGTAAATTAAAAGGATTTAGGTTATATAGCTTTGTACCACCAATTCCGAAAATTATGTTTGAACATAAAACCTTACATTATTTCATAGCATATTATCTTCAAAAGCAAGGCTATAATATAAGACCACATGTTGTTGGAAAGGAAGAGATAGACCTTCTCGTCATCAATGAGAAAAATGAAGCAATAGCAATTGAACTTAAACAATATAACGAATTAGAAGACCCACTTAGAATAGGGCAAAATCATCTTAAAAAACTATTAGACCAACTTCGAGATAGAATTGGTAAGAAAATAAGAATAAAAGACGAAGAATTAGAAAAAGAAATAGAAATAATCGGTGCAATTGGAATTACTAATCATAACCACCAACAAATCGAAAATGCTCTCTCTACCTATGAAAAAGCAAAAGAAATTATTACACAAAATAGAAATATTAGAATCCTTTCTTTTGAGGGATATGAAGATTTACCACGTATAATAAATAGCTTGTTGTTAAAATAATTCAATATAATTTATAAATGTAACCTTTCTCCACAGTTCATACAAAACTTAGCATCGGGTGGATTAGCAAATCCGCACTTGGGGCATTTTTTAGCTTTGAAATATACCTTAACTTTCTTGCTATCATCCTTTAGACCATACATTTTCAAAATAGCTTCATCCAAATCTCTTCCAGATAAATGAACATAAACGGCAGCATCTTACTATCCTTAGTCCATCCAAAGAACTCTTTAATTGTTGCTCAGTTAATACCCTTGCTAAGAAGGTAGCTCTTGAATGTCTAAATGTATAAGGCGTAACTCTCTTATTTGTTCCCGCTTTTTTGCTCAACTCTCTTACAATTTTGATTAGATTGTTCCTTGACATTTTCCGATTATCCCACGTTACTATAAGGTAATTGTCTGGTCTTAAGTCTGGATGGGCATTTAACCAAGCTTTGAGATAGGGAATTGAACTAACAGTAAGAAGCCTTCTCATTCCAGTCTTTCCATGCACTATAACCCATCCATACTCTTTACCTAACACAATATCTTTAGTTCTAAGGTTTAATAATTCATGTAGTCTCAGTCCTAACTCATAAAGCAATGAAATTATCAACTTATCTCTTATATTATTTGCATTTTCAATTATTCTAACAACCTCATCTTCAGTTAATATTGTCTGAGGCAGTTTCTTCCTCACTTTCCTCTCAGAAATCCTAATATCTTTAACGAAACCTTCTCCTCTAAGAAACTTGAAGAACCTTTTAACAGTCTGTTTCAAATCAAATTTAGTCCAATCTGAATAGTTTGAATTATCCATCTTCCTTAGCAAAATTATCAAATCATTTTTATCATATTCCAACAAAGATTTATCCAAGAATTTTCTTTAATATCCTAAACTGCAACAAATATTTGTAAACTCTTTTATTCGAAGCTCCTTTAGACATCCTATCAAACAAAAACTCCAAGATCTCTCTATTTCTTCACGACTATAACTTCTTTCCTTCAGAAAATTATAACAATTAATTTCCGTTCCATAATAATTCTTTACAGTAAGATTCTCAAGTTTAAAATAAAGTGCCGCCGCCGGGATTCGAACCCGGGACCTCCCGGTTTCTCACATCATTAATCAGCGCTCATATCATATGATATGAGCCGGGCGCTCTGACCGCTGAGCTACGGCGGCTTATTCATAATTTAAATTACTGTTCAATTTTAAACCATTTTCTCATTTCATTTGGAATTTCTATTAGATTTAGGTTAGCTAATGCGTCCAATATACCCCAAGCATATG
>CAYMVK010000003.1:16002-22788 GCA_964394105.1 Candidatus Woesearchaeota archaeon
CATATGCTTCAAGTTCTAAGCTTTCTATATATGCCCTTTGAGAAAGAAAATAAAGTGCATCTTTGAAATAGGCTTCAACCATGTTTAATAAATCTTCAATGATTCCCCTATCTACATTAATATCTTCTTTTATTTTTATATTCTCTAAAACTGCTTGCAATCTTGTAAGATCTCTTATCAATTGCCTCAAATTCTTTTTATCAATTTCCATTAAATCTTTTTAAGCAATTTATTAAATTAACTATTTCTTATTTAAAAAATCTCTTCATTTTCTTGTAGAATTGTTTATATAGAGAAAAACTCTCTTTTAAAACTGGGAGGCACAGAGAGGGAGTCGCTCGGGGCAACCCGAGATTGGCGATGAATTATTTATGCCCTCTCTGTGCCTCCCTTTTATAAATATAATGGCATTAAAATTGCAATTAACAGGTTTTTTAAAGATAATAAAAAAAGTACCTATAAGACTCAAAGAAGTATTTCTTATAAAGAATTGTTCTAAAGTAGATAATTTTATAATTAAGCCTGGAATAGTTTCTAAAAACTGCTCAACTTCTTTGGAATTAGGCATAGATATTGGTACAATAGATGCAGTTGTTCAAATTTCTTCTCCGAAAAGTGTAACTAGAGCTATTCAAAGGATTGGGAGAAGTGGCCATTCTTATTATGATATATCTAGAGGATATATAATTTCTGTTAGTAGAGATGATTTGATAGAAAATACTGTTATAGCTAAAGGAATTTTAGAAAGAAAATTAGATAAAATCCATATTCCAAAAAATTGTCTTGATGTTTTAGTTCAACACATAATAGGGATGGCTTTAGAAAAGAAGTGGGATGTTGATGAGGCTTATAACGTTATAAAAAGAAGTTATGTTTATAAGGATCTTAAAAAAGAAGATTTCATTTTTTTGTTAAGATATCTTAGTGGAAAATATGTTGAATTGACTTTAAGGAAAATATATGCAAAAATATGGTACGATGAAGAAGATAATAAGTTTGGTAGGAGGGGTAAAATGTTAAGAGTAATTCTTTTTACAAATACTGGTACTATACCAGAAGAAGTTAAAATCGATGTTTATTTGAGAGGTACTAGAAAATATTTGGGGTCTATTGAGGAAGAATTTCTTGAAAGATTAAGACCTGGAGATATTTTTGTGCTTGGAGGTAAGCCTTATTTATTTGTCTATTCGAAAGGTACTAAAGCATTTGTTGAGAATGCAATTGGTCAAAACCCAACTATACCTGCATGGTTTTCAGAGTTATTACCTTTATCTTTTGATACGGCATTAGAGGTTGGTAAATTTAGAAGAATAGTAAAAGAGAAAATATTAAGGGAGAAAAGAGAAGATGCTATCAAATGGATTGTAGAAAATTACCCTGTTGAGAGAAAAGAGGCTTCTATTATTTATAGTTATATAAAAGAGCAATTGGATTACGTAGGTGTTGTGCCAAATGATAAAGAATTGTTAATAGAAGAATCTGAAGATCTTAAAGGAAGAAAAATAGTTATTTTTCATTTCCTTTTTGGAAGAAGGGTTAATAATTTGCTTTCTAGAGTAATTGCTTACATGGTTTCTAGGAAGATATATTCAAATATACTTATTTATTTGAATGACTATGGTTTTGCATTTGTTTTGCCAAGATATATGAATATTGATTTTGAAAAATTGTTGAAAGATTTGACATTGGATAAATTGGAAGAGTATGCTAGAAAAGCAATTAGACATACAGAATTGTTTAGGATAAGATTTAGGCATGTTGCCAATAGAGGTTTACTAGTACTTCGTGCGTATGGAGGTAAGAAAATAAAAATATCTAAGCAACAGCTTAGAGCAGAAACGCTTTTAAATGTATTGGAAAGATTTTCACCAGATTTTCCCTTGATTAAAGAAACTTATAGGGAAATTCTTGAAGATGTTATGGACATAGAGAATGCAAAGAAAGTATTGAATTGGATTAAAAATGGAGAAGTTTGCATAAAGAAAGTTATTACTCCAATCCCATCACCATTTGCTCATAATTTAATTGTGTTTAGCTATGAAGATATTTTGAGGATTGAAGAAAGACAGAAAATTTTGAGGAAGTTACATGATTTGATATTAGAAAAGATTAACAAGTCCAAGATATAGCAATAAGTATAATAATTGAGGTCTTTATGTGAACAAAAATAATTTATATCTTAGTATATGAGCAACTATGAGTATGAACTGGAAGTCAAAAAAATAGTTGGTACGTTGTTCCTTGCGATTACTAAAGATTTTTAAGTAGGTATTCTACTTATACTTTCCTAGAATGAATTTAACAAATCTTCAAAGATTCATTCAGGATCTTAAAGACGATCTTGTCAAAGAAATAGAAGAGTACTTATTTAGTATAACTGTGTCTGGTAGTTTTGCGGCGGGAAATCTTTCTAAAAAAGCTCCTGATATAAACTTACAGATATTTTTAACCCCTACTCCACCTCCCAGTGTATATATAAAAATAGGGGAAGTTATAAGAAGGATTGCCAGAAAGTACAAGGATTATTTTGGACTAAGAGTAGATTTTAGGCCATTTAGTTTTCCACCACCAATAGTAAAAAGAAAACCAATGATTAGCTTGCATCTTATGATTTGTGATATGTCACAAAAAAATCTACCACGACCGTTTGGTATTCCAAAATTTGTCCTTAGGGGATTAACTAAAAGTTATAATGTTCTTTATGGAGAAGATCCTTTCAAAGAAATTGATTTATCAATATCTTACGATGAAATCTTGAAAGATATAATTCAGGATTGTGGGATAATAGAATTTATACTAACAAGGTTACCAGTTACAAAAGATCCAAAAGAAGAATGCTCAGATTTCTTTTATGAAGTGTATATGCTTGCTAAAGTACTTTTTCACTTTATATTAGAAGTTGGGATGAAAAAGCAAGAAATCGAAAAGTTTGACGATCTTGTGAGAAAGTTACTTACAGATAAAAGACTTCTAGTAACTTTTTGCAAAGAAAGAATTGGGGAAGAAGAAGCGAAAATAGCAGAAAAGATACTAAAAGTAAAGGAAAATTTCCTTGATTGGATGGATAATCACAGGAAAGCGGCTGAATTTTATAAGGAAACTCTTAAGCTGGTGAGATTATTAAAGAGAAGGGTAGCAATTAAATTGAAGAGGGCTCTTTAATGGGGAAACTTAGATTTTATTCTTAGTTTCTAGTAATTCTATTTTTTGATTTGCATATGATAGGCAAGTAGGGATGAAATTAAGGATAAAATGTTATTTTACAAAATAATTTTCCTACCCTTCTTGCTGTAATATAAAATCCAAGCGAGAGATAGACTATTGCAAATGTAACATCCCAAATATCTATAAATCCAGATTTCATAAATGTAGGAAGAACAAAAATAGTTAATATTAGAATTCCCGTCAAATAACCTAAAAGATACTCTGTGCTCCAGAATTTCATCTTTTTTATCGATATGAGATTTTCAACTAATGCTATACCAATGAAAAATGCCTTAAACAGTTTAGGTGAAAGTATACTGTAACCAAAAGTTGAAATTAAATCAGAAAATGCATTTTCTAGAACATCGAACATAGTAAAATACAGAAACACTAATATAGGGTTGACTAAAAATTCTTTAATTGCCCTATTATATCCACGTCCAAATATAACCTTCTTCTTACGTCTTCTCTTGCTTCTCATCTCGCTTTCTTCATAGCCCCTAACTCTTTATAGACTACTTCATAAGCTTTTTCTAATAAATCTTTAATTTCATCATCACTAAAACCTAATACTTTTAGTATTGTATAGTCTAACTTTATTCTAGCATAAATTCCTAGATCATTTTGCTTTAGTTCTTTGAAAATATCATCCCAAGATTTATCTTTGCATTGTTTCATATACTCCAAACCTTTTTTCATTTGTTCCATGATGCATGGAAATTCTATATCTTTTATTTCTTCAAAGAGATTTAAAAGAAGTTGTTTTTCTTGATGAGAGAGTTTATTTATATCTAATATATAAGTTTGAAGCAGATCTTTCTTCATAAATTCAGCATAAGTTCCTGTTGTTTCTTTTATTAGTTTTGATAATTGATAAATATAAATTACTGAGTTTATGTGCAAGTCATTGATCTCTGCGAATATTTCTGAATCGGTAATAAATATATTAAATGCATGTGGAGGTACAAATTTTTTATCTAAAAATGTAGTAATTACAGAAGTATTAGGGGATATTAAATTTATCCTATGTTGTATTGCTAAAAAAGCTTGCCGTTTTTTAGCTTTATTATATTGATTTGTCCAAAATTCTCTTCTTTTATTTGAATCCTTTGCTAAACTTTTATCTTTCCATTTCGATCTTAGAACTACTTCCTTAAATCCATCAAAATCTTTAACAACTATATAATCATGCTTATTTGTTATATTTATTGTCCTAATTCCTGTTATTGTTCTTAATCCAGGGAGTACACAATCTTTAGGTATTTTCAAATCGGGTTTAATATTATTTCTAATAAACTCCTCAAGATTACCATCTTTTAATTCTCTTAACAAGTCTTTTATTTTATCCTTAAATACAACATAAATAAATACTTCGTCTTCTGAATGTAAAATCATTACAACATTCCTTTCTATTCTCGATTTATCTAAAGGTCTTGTTATATAGACTAATTCTGATACTCCTTGCGGAGAAGCGTGAAAGCCTTCTTTTAACTCTTCCTTTTGTAATTTTCTTAATTTATCTTTAGCTCTTTCCAAAATTATCTCCATTAAATCTCCTTCCAAACCAGTTTCCTTTAGCAAAGGCATCAAATTGTCTTCATATCTTCTCAAAGTTTTATAATCTACAAAATAAACTTCATAAAAACCATCCGGATCTTTGTAATGTTTTACTTTCCCTTCTTTTGCCTTTTCATATAAAATTCTTAAATCATTAACAATTCTCCCTGCTTCTTCAATAGTAAATTCAGGACTTCTTATAGATTTTTTAATAAAAACTATTCCAGTTATATCACCTTCTTTAGGTTTTCTCTTTTCTACAATGAATAAAATATCTCTAAATGCTGCGCCTTCAGAAAAAGCTATATCTGCGGTAGGTTTTACAATCCATCTTATATGATAATTCTTTAAGAAAATTTTTCTTATTTTTTCAGTAGCTTTTCCTCTTGCAATATTTATAGGAACAACTGCTCCAATTTTTCCATTTTCTTTTAATAGGTAATGGGCTAAAGCCAAGAAATAACCCCATAGATTGATTTGCTTACCACAAATTTTGTTTAAAGACTCTAATTCGTTTAATTTTTTTCTGTAATCTTCAGGTAATTTCTCCCTATCAGTAAAAGGAGGGTTCATTATTATAATATCTACAGGATATAATTTGAAAGTCTCTAATTCGGGTATTTCTTTTTTATTATCTTTTTTATTGAGAAATTCTACTAAGTTTGTTTGTATAGTTCCTTTTAGGAAGTTTATTAGTTCATCTCTTATAGATTTTATTTCAATATAACCTTTTTCTCTTATTTCATATAATTTTTTTGAAATATCTAATGAATCTACTTGACTTATCCTTAAGAAATCTGTTGTTGCAGCAAAATTTAGAGAAGATAAATTTATTGCAGTTAAAAATGCAGCAAAAGGCATAATATCTAATCCTGTAATATCTTTTGTAATGAACCTTTTGTGTAGTTCGTCTACATTATATAATCCTTTCCTTCTTGCATCTTGCATTTTCCAAAGATAAGCCGACGCTAATAATGTTCCAGAACCACATGCAGGATCTAAGATAGTTTCATCCCATCTATCTATTGTTAATCCTGCTAAAATTTCAGCAGCGATAGGATGAGTATAAAATGCAGCTAAAATCTTTCTTGTTACCCATGGAATTGCTTTTTGATAGACTCTTCCAAATAATTCATATCTTATTTTTTCAGGAGATAAAGAATATATAACTCCGATTGTTTTGTTAATTGCATCAATAACTTTCTTTTCAATTGGTTTTAAATATTTCACAATATTAATTCCATAAATCGTTCTATAGTTAATTTCTTTAATTTTTTTAAATAGTTCTTCTAATTCGTCTAAAGATTTTATTTCTTTTAAAACAGGTAATTTTCCTGTTCTTTTTGAATAAATATAATAGAAAAGTATTTGAGCAAAAAGTATATAAGCTATTAAATCAATTATAGCTAATTTTAATTCTTCTTTTTCTTTTAATTTCTCTAATTCTCCAATAGAGGCAAAATAGTCAAATCTTCCTATAATTTCTTTTATAACATCTTGAATTCTTAGATAATGTACTCTTAATTCTGTAGCAATAACTTCAATAGCTTCTGAGATATATTTAGTTGCTACTTCTGGATGTATAATTACTTCTTCTTTAGCTTTTATTGCTTCGTCCAAAGTTTCTTTTAATTTCTGTACGGCATGTGCAAAAGTTATTTTACCATCTATTCTGTCGAGTAAGTATTTTGGTTTTTTAAGATTGTAGATAACTATAACGTTAGAATTCTTTACCAATTCTCTTAAAAATTCCTTTGGTTTTTCTTTTGGAATATATCTTCTTATCTTCTCTTCCTCAGGGAAGACAATACCTATGACACCAGGAAAACCTTCATATTCTTGAAATATTTTTCCTATATCTGCAATTATATCAAGTAATTTTGGCCCAACTTTTACTTGAATTGCAAATTGAAAGCCTTTATATGAAAAAACTATGTCAGGAAATCTTTTTCCATTTATTGATACTTCTTGAATTGCTTGTATATCTCTATCTTTTTCTAATTCTTTAATTATAATATCATAGAG
>CAYMVK010000003.1:22798-24565 GCA_964394105.1 Candidatus Woesearchaeota archaeon
AGCTTTCATTTTAACTTCTTTTTCTCTTTATGAATAAATACATTTTTTGAGGATTCGTTAGATGTAATATATCTTCAATAATCTCTTTATTTGAATTTTTTAACATATTTAAGTAAGCATTTATTGTGTCCCTCAATATTTACTCTAACATTAACACCCTCATCTACTCTAGGTAACACTTGGATAATATTACTCTCATAGAGCATCTCCCAACTTTTTAATTCTTTTAAATCAAGTATAGTCTCATAAATGACGCATTTAGTGGGAAAGTCTTTTTCCACACTAAATCCGAGGGGTCCAAGTTTGACTTCAACTTTTTTAGGTAGAATTGAACCTTTGCAGTCGATTTTAAGAATTCTGACATATGTCATATTTACTTGAAAAGTATACAATTTTTTAAATTTTTTGCCTAATAATTCGAAATTTTTCAAATTTTTTAAAGATATAAAACATTTTATACTTTTTATAACTTTAAAAGGGAAGTTAAGTAAAGATTACACTTATTTCAAATAAATTAGAAATATTCAGCCATACTTCACCATTAAAACTTATGAACTTACAATGATATAAGATGCTAGATTTAAATAATTTAACCCTCATATTATGAAGTCTTAGATCTTTCTGAACATCCCAATTGAGAGGAAATCAATTAAGGATTTGCACTTAATTTACTAGTTAATTTCTCTAAGTGTTTTCCTTAAATAATTCTCTATGAGTTTATATTCTCCAAAATTTTATTCCTTATTCTTTCCAATTCTTCAAAGCCTTTTTCTTCCCCAATTATTGTGCAAAGATAACCTGGATATTTTTCAAACCAAATTCTTGGGTTGTCTACAATTATTCTTTCTCCATTCCATCCTATCATTGGGTAAAATTTTACATGGAAGTGAAATACTCCTGTACCTTCTATTACAATTCCAACCTTCTTTACATTTAATCCTTTCTTTAGTATTTCAACAGATTTTCTCATAGCAAATGGCAATTTTCTTAAAATTTCATCAGGGAGATCTTCTATTCCTGTATTAAAATGTTTCTTTGTTATTAATAAAGCTTGTCCATAAGTGTTTGGATACTTGTCAAGGATTAGAATAAAATCATTATCTTCCCATAATTTTACTGCCTTTTCACCTCTTTTAACAATCCTACAAAACACACATTCCATAACTTCTTGCCTTTTCTCTTTTTTAGAGATGCCTTTATCCATAACTAATTATAAAAAAATTGCTAATAAAGGAGTATCTTTTGTAGAGATAAAGAAAGTCATCGATTTATTAAATTGAAAATATTGAAAGATGGAGAAAGTATATTAGCATTATTAGAAAAATTAGAAAATAGTAAAATGAAGGTTGTGTTTGTTGCAAATTGTTTGTTGAATCAGTTTATGAGAGCTAGAGGAGTAAAAAATGTTTATAAAGTGGGGGATAGAGAAAAGGCAATTGTAGAACCTCTTTTAGACTTATTTAAGAAATATGATGTTGCAATTGAGCAATTACCTTGTATAGAAGTTCTTTATGAAGGTTTAATAAGGAAAGCGGGAGGACAAAATAGGTATAATACAGTTATGTTTAGAGATTTGTGCACATTTCATGCAAAGCAAATAGTAAAGCTTATAAAGGAGTATTTGAAGGCTGGAATAAAAGTATGTTGCATAATTGGAGTGGATGGATCACCAACATGCGGTGTAACATTAACATCCTTAGGTTTTGGCAAATGGGCAAGAGATAAAGGTATTTTTATGAAGATCTTAGAAGAGATGTTAAGGAAAGA
>CAYMVK010000004.1:0-20243 GCA_964394105.1 Candidatus Woesearchaeota archaeon
ATAGAGGCTTTTCCAATCTATTTTATCAGAAACTTTTTTTACAATATTAAAGAAATTAATATCTTTAATAAAAAAACAAAGTAACACAAAATCTCCAATTTTTTTATCTTTATGTAAAATTATCTTGTCAAATCTCTTCAGAATAAATTTATCTTTATCTAAAATTAACGTCTCTACATCTTCTAAAACCAAAATTTCTTCTTTCTTGCAGAAATAACTAAGTTTTATCATTTCCAGGCCTTTATTACACATAAAGTAAATACTTTACTTTTTCTCTTATGAAATTTATATATCTTTGGCAAAATATACTTTGATATGTATATGACATCAAAATTTAAATTATTTTCCTTAGAATAGACTTCATAAAATGAAATATCATCTTTCCTAACTATAAAGTATATATAATTTGCTATTTCAATAGCCTTATTAAAGAAAATTCTATCTTCCATTATGTAACGTCTTCCAAAAGGAGGATTTGATACACAAATATCTACTTTTTTCTTAAACTTATTTATGTCAATATTACAGACCTCTACATTTTTTATATCTATTCCAAATTTCTCTTTTACTCTTTTTATGTTTTTATTAATTATTTTTATCATGTCTTTGTCTACTTCAATCGCATACACTCTTTTAACTCCTAACAAACTGAGGATTATTGAAATTAATCCTGTACCTGCTCCTAAATCTGCTATTGTAATCTCTTTAAGTCTCGCGTTAAAATTGGAATATATATCTTCAAAAATAGCATATATGAAATCAAAAGGTGTATAGTATTGACCTAATTCTATCTTAGGTCGCGTAGGCAACTTTATTAGAGATTTATATATTTGTCTTAATTTTTCTTTTTTCATCCTCAATTATATCAACTAATTTTTTCATATTATATCTTCCTCTAAGAGATCTCATTATATCTCTAACTGAAAATCCTTTTATTAGCATATCTCTTACTCTTTTTCTTACTTCTTCTTCACTTAACTTCTTATATTTATTTATTAATTCATTTATGTTCTTGCTTATTTCATATTCTTTTACTATGAGTTCTACTGCTTCTTTTTCTATTTTTCTAGATAAAAAAGCGTTCATAATAATAATTGCGTCTCTTATATCTAACTTTTTATTTAATCTTTTAGAAAAATCGTAAAAATATTTCACAATCATATTAGCATACTCCGCATACTTTTCTAGCAAGTTTAACAATAAATCATCATAACCATCAAGTATTATTTTCTCTATTTTTTTCTTCTCCCTTACATATTTTTTCAATAAATTATATTTCTCCCAGAATAAAACAGGCATTTCTTTTTTTGCTTCCTCTATCAACCTTTTATCTATTCTAATAGGTGGAATGTCAGTTTCAGGATACATTCTCGCTCTCGTTGGTAACGGCCTAAGATATGTGGAGGTGCAATCTTTATTGATTTTTCTTACTTCAGGAAATACTCCTCCTTTATATTGATTTAATCTCTCTGTGATGAGATTAAAAATAAAATCTTTATCTTTGTCCTTACAGACAAATATTATAAAATTATCTTCTTTACTAACCTTTAACTTATTTTCAATTTGTTTAACCTCCTCTGATGTTATCCCATAGTTAGGAAGCTCGTCTCTATGAATAATTCCTTTAACATAGGAGTAAGTTGCCACATACTCTGCGATCTCTTTACCAAAAGTTTTTTTAGGCTGAATTTCAAAAGAAAATAAACCTTTTGCGTTTTTTATCTTAAAGCAAAATATTCTATAATTTTTTTCTATTAGAGATTTGATTAATTTAGATGATGTATTAGTAAACAAGTCTGTTATATCTACTACATCAGATGTTTTTATTCTTTTTAGCTTCTTAGAAATGAAATTTACTATATTATGCTGGCGAATAATTTCGTATTCTATAATCTTTGGAATATCTCTTAAATCTTGTACTCCTTTAAGCTCTATTCTTGCACCTCCCTCTATTGAAACATTAATGTCTTGCCTTATTGTACCCAATCCTCTTCTAACATTAAAACTTCTTAAAAGTAACCCCAAATATTTAGCAACCTCCATAGCAAGTTCTGGATTATCTATATCTGGCTTAGTAGATATTTCTATAAGTGGAATTCCCAACCTATCTAATCTGAACACTATTTTCTCTCTATCTTCGTATATTTTTCTACCAGATTCTTCCTCTAAACATAAAGTTGCAATACCTATCTTTTTTCCATTTACTTCTATATACCCATCTCTTCCAACGAGAATAGTACGCTGAAATCCGGAAGGTAAACTTCCATCTATTATTATCTTTCTCATCACATGGAGTTCATCAGGTATATTCATATTCAAAGCAAGTGCTATTTTAAGGGCCTCTAACAAAGCATCTTTATTTGGTCCTATCGGCGGTTCTTCATCAATATCAATTAAACAATCATACTTATGATAACACTCATAAACTATTTTTTTTCCTTTCATAAGTTCCATTCTCGCAGCTATGTCATATTCTCCCATTTCACTCTCTGATAATGAAAATATTCTTTCTATTACATAATCTGGCTTATCTTCACTAATACCACCTTCACATCTGCAAAATAGTTTTCTTGTGTTAAGCTGTTGATGAATTTCAAGTCCTATCTTGACCTTCACTTTTTTTATAGTTTCTACCATATTCCTAAATTATTAAAGCATAGGAAAATGAAAAGAATAAAAGGTAATGAGAGTAAGAGTTGGATTATATTTGGAATTATAATCTTTGTCATCGCTATAATTTTATGGTTCTATTGGGAAAAAATACCTTTTATCTCTGATATAGTAAGAATATTTATTGACTTCGTTAATTTGCTTATTAATATGATATCAACAATTATTAATACACTTACAGGCATCCTTTAGAAACTAGAAATATAAGGATTTAGGAGATATCTCACCCGCAATATTCTTTAACATTATTTTTCTAGCTTCTTCAAAATCGAAGTTACCTAAAACCCACATTAGCTTTGTATAGGCTACTTCCGGCAACATATCTTCCAAATAAACTACTTTTGCCTTTATACTAAGTTTTCTCAAGTTTGTATATACATAAGGATGTACTCTTCCATATAATGTTTGAGATGTCATAACAGTAACAATTTTCTCCTCATAAGCTCTTATAAGAGCGTCCAAAACTGAATTTTCTTTAAATGTAACTGGAAAATGTCCTAAACCAGTACCAACAAGTACAATTCCTCTGTAACCTTTATCAATAAAAAAATCTATGATTTCTCTATTTATACCTGGATATGAATATACCATTGCTACCCTCTCTTCTATCTTATCATAAAGAATTGGTTCACTACCTGATCTCCTCTTTATATTTTCATTTATCTCCTCTACTTTTCCATTAGGATAGACCTTAAGAAGAGGTTTATCATTGATTGATCGGAAAGCATCTCTCCTAGAAGTATGCATCTTCCTCACTCTTGTTCCTCTATGAAAGTATGAAAATAGATCACTCGAAGATCCATGCATGCATATACCTACTTCTGCAATATTATACAAAGCAACATACACAGAAGTTAGTAAATTTAGATATGCATCAGTACTAGGCCTATCTGTTGATCTCTGGGCGCCAGTTAATACGATTGGTTTATTTAAATTTTGAATTAAGAAAGATAGCATAGAAGATGTGAAATGCATTGTATCAGTACCATGTGTAATAATAATCCCATAGTTATCATTGTCTATTACCTCTTTATAGACTTCTTTTGCTATTTTTATATACAGTTTTGGATAAATGTCTTCACTCATTACATTCATAATTTGTTTTGTTTTATATACAGCCAATTCAGATAATTTGGGAAATCTCTCTATTAAATCTTCAACACTATAACCAGCATAGACGCCGCCAGTCCTATAATCAACCCTTGAGGCAATAGTTCCACCAACACCTATTATAGATACTTTCTTTCCTCCAGTTTCTTGTTCCTTTTTTATTATCTTATGTTTTATTTCATATTTTCTTACCTTCTCTATTTTTCTGATTTTATTTACAGATATACCTATATTATAACCATTATCAAGTTTTATAACTAGTATTTTGTCCTCAAAGATTTTTGGTCTTTCCATAATTATACCTTTTATAATAGAACCATCATTTAGTTTTACTTTACATTCCCAACCTACTAATTTTTTCAAATCTTGAAAAAAGTCTTCTTTTTTTGAAGATTCCTTTTTTCTCATTTCTCCTATAACAATGTTTATATACGTTCGAAGTCTAAATACTTTTCAAGTGGTTCCGATGCAACACTTCCAACACATGTTTAAACTCGAAATAAACATGTTTAAATAAATCGGAAAATGGAAGACCTTATTCGTGAAGCTCTTGAATTAATGAAACAACAGCAAGAGGAGTTAATAGAAGAGCCTGCAGTAAAAATAAAAGTAATCGGTGTTGGAGGGGCAGGAAATAACATGATTACATGGCTAAAAACAAAAGGGGTGCAAGGAGCTGAGCTTATAGCAGTGAATACAGACGTACAACAATTAAAAGTAACTAAAGCTGACAAAAAAATATTAATTGGTAGAACAACATTTAAGGGCTTGGGTTGTGGTGGTGATCCGAGAAAAGGAGAGGCTGCTATAAGTGAAGATATAAATGAAATAAGAGAATGCCTAAAAAATTCAGATTTAGTTTTTATACTAGCTGGATTAGGAGGGGGTACAGGTACAGGAGCAGCTCCCATAATTGCAAAAGTTGCAAAAGAAACGGGCGCCTTAGTACTATCTGTAGTAACAATTCCATTTGATGGAGAAGGAACTGTAAGAAGAGAAAAAGCAGAATATGGGCTCATAAGATTAAGAGAAACATCTAATACAGTAATTGTCATAGATAACAATAAATTATTAAAAATTGCTGGAGATAGACCTTTAGTAGAAGCTTTTGGGATAGCAAACAATTTAATTGCCACTATGATAAAGGGTCTTGTAGAAACAATAGCTATTCCAAGCTTCATAAACTTAGATTTTGCAGACGTAAAAACAGTCATGGAAAGTGGGGGTATAGCAATAATAGGGATGGGTTCTGCAAAAGGAGAGCACAGAGCAACTGAAGCTGTAAAGAAAGCGCTAAATAACCCATTATTAGATGTTGATTTCAAAGGTGCAAAGAGTGCATTATTGCATATAGAAGGAGGTCCAGATTTAAGGTTAGAAGAAACTGCAAAAGCATTGGAAGAAGTACATAAACTACTAGCAGAAGATAGCCTCGTGATTTTGGGTGCAAGAGTTAACGAATCTTTAGGAGAGGAGGTAAGAGCAACAGTTATTGTATCTGGAGTAAAAAGTCCTTATTTACTAGGACCTACTGAAAAAGAAAGAGATGTAGTCAAATACATGTACTCAGAAGATTTAGGTATAAATGTATTAGTATAACTTTTTTGTTATATTTTTGATTTTTTAAATATTTATGGGAGATTTCCCTTACAAAAAATTAGTTGAGTTATATTCTAGGCTAGAAAAAACTACTAAAAAGATATTAATGACAAATTTAATCTCTCATTTTTTGTCAGAAGTTCCTCCAGATTCACTTGAAGAAGTAATTAGATTATTAAGCGGCCAAATCTTTAGGGAATGGGAGGAAAAAGAATTAGGAGTTGCAGAAAAGTTAGTTTTAAGAGCTATAAATATTGCTACTGGTGTACCTAAAGAAAAAATAGAAGAATATTGGAAAAAATTTGGAGATCTAGGGGAAGCTGCTAGATTGGCTGTTCAAAATAAAAAACAAGTAACTTTGTTTAGAATACCTCTTACTGTGAAGAAAGTTTATCAAACATTAAGAAAAATTGGAGAACTGGAAGGAGAGGGTAGTATAGATAAAAAGATAACTTTAGTAGCAGAATTATTAACTAATGCTGAGCCTGAAGAAGCAAAATATATTGTTAGGACAATATTAGATGAGTTGAGAATTGGTGTTGGTGAAGGTATAATAAGAGATGCATTATCAAGAACATTTAGAGTCGATCCAAAGTTACTTGAAAGGGCTTATTATTTAACATCTGATTTTGCATATGTAGCAAAAATTGCTGCAAAAGAAGGAGAAACTGGATTAAAAAAGATAAAAATGGAGTTAGGTAGACCTATAAAAGTAATGTTAGCACAAGCTGTAAAGGATATTGAAGAAGGGTTTAGAGTTGTTGGTTCTCCATGTGCAATAGAATATAAATACGATGGTGCAAGGATGCAGATACATAAGAAAGGTAATAAAATATTTTTATTCACTCGTAGATTGACAGACGTAACAAAACAATTTCCTGAAGTAGTAGAATATGTAAAAAAATATGTAAAGGCTGAAAATTGCATATTAGAAGGTGAAACTGTTGCATGGGATTATGAAAATGATAGACCTAGGCCTTTCCAAGTTTTATCTAGGAGAATTCAAAGAAAATATGATATTTATGAAATGATGAAAGAAATACCGACAAAAACATTTTTATTTGATATAGTATACCTTGAAGGAAAATCTCTTCTAGACACTATTTATAAAGAAAGATATGGAAAACTTTTGGAAGTAGTTGAAGAAGGTGAAGAATTTACATTTGCAAAAAGAATTGTCACGTCTGATAGAGAAGAGGCTATAGAATTTTACAATAAGGCTCTGAAAGAGGGTCATGAAGGGGTAATGATGAAGAATCTCAATGCTATATATCAGCCAGGAGAAAGAGTTGGTCATATGGTAAAAGTTAAGCCTGTTAGAGAAACACTTGATGTAGTTATAATAGGAGCTGAATGGGGGGAAGGTAGAAGAGCAAATTGGTTAAGTTCATTCATACTTGCTGTAAGAGATCCTTATACTAACCAATTTTTACCTATTGGAAAAATGGGCACTGGCTTAACGGATGAAGAGTTTAGAGAATTAACTGAAAGACTAAAACCTTTAATAATAAAAGAAGAGAGAAAAAGAGTTTGGATAAGACCAAAAATTGTAATTGAAGTTGGTTATCAAGAATTACAAAAAAGTCCAAAATATGAATCTGGATTTGCATTAAGATTTCCTAGATTAATAAGATTTAGAGATGATAAAGGTCCTGAAGAAGTAGATACTATAGAAAGAGTTAGAAAATTGTGGGAAATGGAAAGGGGCGGAGTTGAACAGCAATAATAATGAGTGTAACCTTTTTTATATTTACTTCCATTATATGATAATAACAAAATGATATCCAAAGACGAGTTACTTACTTGGGTAAGGAGTACATTTGGATTAAATCTATACGAAGCAAAAATTTGGCTAACTTTATTGGAAAGAGGTGAAGCGAATGCAGGAGATATTAGCAAATATTCTGATGTACCGAGAGCAAGAGTATATGATGTCCTTGCAAGCCTTGAGAAGAAGGGTTTCGTAGCAAGTAAGCTAACAACTCCTATAAAATATGTTGCAATATCCCCAGATGACGTAGTTGAAAATTTAAAAAGAAAATTTGAAGAAGAGATAAAAAGAAAGATTTATAATCTTGAGAAAATCAAGGAAAGTGAAGAATTTAAGACTTTGTCAATTATGTATAAAAAAAGCGAAATAACAGAGGAGGAGCCTATTTTATTAAAAGGTAAAGAAAAAATTTTGAGCGAAATGAAGAGATTAATGAAATTAGCACAAAAATCTTTTATATTTTCATCATCTGAACAAGAATTAAAAGAGTTATTACTTGAAGATAAAGAATTCAGAGATATAATTAAAGAGTTGGGAGATAGGGGCGTCTTGATTTTGGTTGTAGGACCTATGAAAGAATCTATAGAAACTGGAAAACATGTTAAACAAGTATCTATAGAAGAAAAATTAGGTAGATTTGCAATAGTAGATGGAGAGTACGTACTTCTTATGTTAAAATATCCAGAAGAAATAAAAAGAAGTGAAGAAGATGTTGCAATAAAGGTGAAAAGCAAAGTTGCTGCTGAGCCAATTCTAAGATACGTAGCCGAAAGGTTGCGTGAGTATGGTTTAAGTATAGGTAAATTATAGAGAGTGTATAATGAAAAGGAGCTCAAGAAATTGGAAGAAAACTGTAAATGACTTCAGATGTAGATGGAAAACTCGTAAAAAAAGGTTAAAAGAAAGAAAAAGATTAAGAAAAAAACTTAGAGAGAGAGTTAAAAGAAAGCAAAAGAAAAGGAGATAATTATTTTTTATTAATTCTTTTAGAATTTATGTAAGCGGGGGTGCCCGAGTGGCCAAAGGGGGCGGGCTCAAGGGTAATTTACTGAGATACCCGCTGGCCGTAG
The DNA here is from genome assembly GCA_964394105.1 of Candidatus Woesearchaeota archaeon. Taxonomy (GTDB): domain Archaea; phylum Nanobdellota; class Nanobdellia; order CAYMVK01; family CAYMVK01; genus CAYMVK01. The sequence goes on from CAYMVK010000004.1 coordinate 8,221, forward strand.
GGCCTTCGCCGGTTCAAATCCGGCCCCCCGCACTGTTTTGATGATGACATTACCTTTATTCATTCTTCTTTTAATTATATTCTAATTAGATAACTTGTATACCACTAGTAAATTAAGATAAATTAAAAAGGGTTATAGAAAGATTTTCCTAAACTTTCTTTCTTCAAATTTTATTCTTGAGTCAATCCCCAATAAAGTAATTGAATAGCACCTTCACAAAATCCATTTTCATAAGAACCAGTGACTTGTATCAAATATGGACCAACTTCTATACCATAATCGTCTGGTTTTATAATCACATAATCTCCAAAGTTCACATCACCAATAACTTTTTCAGAAATTTTAGTCAAATTCATATAACCTACTTTCCAAACAGTAACTTTTACATCTGTCAAATCAACACTTTTTTTAACTACTTCTTTCGTACAATACTTTACATCTTGAATCTCAAAAGGATTAATCTGAATTTTTGTCATTGCTTTATACAATCTTATGCTCCCTCCCTTTGGGAATAAATATATTTTACATTTAGGGGATAGAATATATACATTGTTATTTGAATCCCATACTTCTAATATAGGGTAAAGCAACAGAGGATATTCTACAGTGAAATTATAGAACGTAGTTATAAATTTATTTGATTTTACTTCTTCTACATTCACTTCTATTCCTTTCACTTTGGGTTCAAAAATAAATGCTTTAGCATTAGTCAAGTTAAGAGGGAAACCCATGTACATAACTGTTTTGGGTAATTCTGGTGATGCGAATTGAAGGAAAATAGATTCTAAAATAGAAGCATTATAGTAATACATTATTTCGGTTTCATTCCAAATACTATCTGAACATCTCATTAATTCATCCCCTACACATAGCAAAGATTGGTTTGTATAGCATTTAGCCGCATATACACATGAAGAATTGTATAAACAGCAAGCATAATCGTTATCTCTTAAATTATTGAAAATCAAAAATTCTTTTGGGTCATCTCCACAGCAATTAGGATTTTGCTCAGAAGTATTCTCAAATAGAGAAGCATCTATCCAGAAAGTAAAATTATTTGTTGTATTTGTGATAACACAACTACAGACCTCTTTTCTTAAATCACCATCCTGAGTCCAATTTGATCTGTTTATATCATCAAAATAATAGCAATAATGGTAATCTATACAACTTCCATTTTCATATAAAACTGCATTATGAGCACATTGATAATATTCTGCACACCAGGCACCATCATCTTCATCAAAGTCATAGCTACAAATATTTGTATAACAATTTGAATCGTTTGTACATGGTGTTCCAGCTTTATAATAAAGATTACAAATTAATTTCCAAGGGTATGCACTGCAGTTACCTACATGGAGATTGAAATTAGAGTGTTGCTCATCTAGATATGCTGAAGCAGATAAAAGACATGCATCATAAGTTATATCTGTCTCATTTGTAAAATTACATTCAATGACTGCGCTTTCATTATATATTCCTATTTTGTTTGGATAAACACCTACTCCTGGAAAAGATATATGTGCATTTATTTTGCCATCTGTATAATTAGCATATTCTAAAAGTATTGTTGCATTTTCTGATGTATTCAATGAAATAATTAACTCATCATCCCAACAACATATTTTATAAGAATAATTAGTATAAGATGCGTCTGCCAGATGTGCATTAGATAAATCGCTTAATCTAGCAATAACAGTTCCATTACAAGTCTCTGTAGTTATTTCACAATGAAATGTTCCAAGTGTAGAGGAAATTGATAATAAAATAGGAATAAATAAGAAAATTAGCAAAAGAATGTATCTCAATATCTTCATTGTTGCTGAGTTTGATTGGTTGGTGGTTGCTGTTGTTGAGATTGCAAAGGAATATATTGTATTTGGCTAACCTCAGTTACTACCCCCCAATCTACTATTCTCTCCACCTCTATTGCCCTTAATGTATTTTGATCTGTTAATGTTGTCCTTTGTTTGCAATAACAATGCCCATTCTCCCCAATAAACGCAAAATCAGAATTAGGAATGAATGAACATAAAGATTTGCATGCTACCTCATTTGATATAATTTTAGGCTTTGTTAGAGACCTAATAGAATATCCTATAATCCCTCCTATTAACAGAAATAATAAAGCTATTATTATTTGGCCTTGCTTTACTTTCATACTTTTATAAAAATTAACAAGCTCTCTTAATTTTAACTTAATTCTTTAACATACAGATCTTCATAAATAGGCCCTTTATACATAAGTATACTCTTTTTAATTTTTATTTTATCTACTAAAAACTTTCCAAAAAATTTATTTTTATTTCTATTCCAAAATTTTAGCCAATTTTCTTTATCCAATGTATATTTAACTCTCCCTATTGTAAGATGGGGCTCATATTTCTTACCTTCTTTTCTTATAACTGAGGAAAAAGATTCAATGTAATTAAACAAGTTTTTAAAATGATCTTTTCCTTCTCCAACCCCAACCCATATAACCCTTGGATAATTTATACTAGGAAATGCCCCAACGCCTATCAAAGAACATTCAAATTTCCTGTAATTTATTTTTTCTAAATTATTTTTTATATATTCAAATTGTTTTTCATTTATCTCGCCAAGAAATTTGAGTGTTATATGTAAATTCTCTTTTTCTACTTCTTTATAATTTATAAATTTCTTTATTTCTTTCTGTAATTCTAATATAGGTTTCTTTATATCATCTGGAATATCAACTGCAATAAATACCCTCATGCTCTTTTTAATGTTTAAAGAATTAAAAAAAGTAAAGTAGAAGGATGAAATATATCCCTGATACAAGTGCGTTAATAAAAGGAATACTGACAAAATTAATAGTAGATGGTAAAATAAAAAAGAATTCTGAGATAATTATACCAAAAGTAGTTATTTTAGAGTTAGAACATCAAGCAAATAAAGGAGAAGAAATTGGACTGAAAGGTCTTGAAGAAATAAAAAAATTAAGGGAATACGAGAAGAAAAATTATATAAGAATAAGTGTACATGGTGAAATTCCTTCAGAAGAAGTGATTAAATATGCAAGATATGGAACTATAGATGCATTAATAAGAAATTTTGCAAAGGAAAATAACGGGATTCTCATAACTGCAGATAAAGTACAGGCAGAGGCGGCAAAAGCAGAAGGAATAGAAGTAATTTACTTTGAAGAAGAGAAATATGAAAAAATTGGCTTTGAAGATTTCTTTGATGAAAAAACTATGAGTATACACCTAAAAGTAGGTTTGCCTCCTATGGCTAAGAAAGGAAGTCCTGGCCATTGGAAACTAGTTAAAATAAGAGAAAAAGAAATTTCAGAAGAAGAATTTGATAAAATTTATGAAAATATCTTAGAAAAAATAAGAAAAAAGGAAGGCTTTTTAGAATGGAAAGAAAGATTTACTATCATCGCACAAATTGGTAAATACAGAATTGTCTTAATAAAACCTCCTTTGAGTGAAACTCCTGAAATTACTGTAACCAGACCTCTAGTAACAAAAAGTATTTTTGATTATAATTTACCAGAAAAAGTAATAAGAAGGTTTTTAGAAAAAGCTGAGGGTATATTAATAGCAGGTCCACCCGGAGCTGGTAAAACTACTTTTGCTCAAGCATTAGCAAATTTCTATTTAAAAATGGGTAAGATTATTAAAACAATTGAATCTCCTAGAGATCTAGATTTACCTGCTGAAGTGACACAATTATCAAAAAGATATGCAAAAAGAGATGAGATATATGCTATTTTGTTATTATCAAGGCCAGATTATACATTTTTCGATGAAATGAGAAGTCCTCCTGACTTTGAGTTGTACACGGACCTTAGACTTGCGGGGATTGGGATGGTGGGAGTAGTTCATGCATCTTCACCAATAGATGCAATTCAAAGATTAATCGGAAAATTAGAGCTAGGTATGATTCCTTCTGTTGTAGATACTGTTATTTTTATCAGGGAAGGAGAAGTTAAGAAGATATATTCATTAGAACTAAAAGTGAAAGTACCTACAGGGCTAAGACAGATGGATTTGGCCAGACCTGTAGTAGAGATAAGAGATTTCATCACAAATAAATTGGAGTATGAAATATATACCTTTGGAGAAGAAACTGTTGTAGTACCTATAAAAAAGGCGTTAAAAAAGAAAAGAAGAAAATAAACGTTGTTTTATTACTTTCTATTGCTTTTTCAATAATATTATGGTTAAATTGTTTGTATTTGGAGATATTCATAATGATGAAGATACATTATTTTCGGCCATAGAGAGGGCCAGAGATAGTGATTTAGTTATATTTACTGGAGATATTACAAATTTTGGTAAATTTTTAAAAGAAGAATTATCTTTACTTGCAAAGATAGATAAAAAAGTATTAATTATCCCTGGTAATAATGAAACAAATGATGAATTAGAAGAAGCTGTAAAGCAATTCAAAAATATAATAAATATCCACAATAGAATAATTAAAATTGGTAATTTAAACATAATAGGATTTGGCGGTGCTTTAAAGATGCCTGTAAAAACACCTTTTGAATTTACAGAAGATGAATTTGAAGAAAATCTAGAAAAATTATTTAAACAATTGAAAAATCATAATAAAACAATCCTTGTTCTTCATGAACCTCCATATGGTACAAATCTAGATTACATAAAATTCCAAGATATTCACATAGGTTCAAAGGCAGTAAGGGAAATTATTGAAAGATATCAACCAAAAATAGTTTTTACTGCTCATGTACATGAATGTGAAAGAAATATATGTTTTATTGGAAAAACTATGTGTATGAATCCTGGTAAATGGGGAGTAGAGATAGAAATCTTATTGTAATTACTGGAACACCTGGTACAGGAAAAACTACTATAGCTAAAGAGCTAGAAAAATTAGGGATAGCAAAAAGAATACCACAAAATGTAGTAAAAAAAGCTTATGTAGAATTTGACAATATTTTGGGAGTATGGGTTGTTGATGAAGATATCTTAGAAAAAGAACTGAGAAAATTTTTGACAAAAAATCAAAATAAATTATACGTATTTGATTCACATGTAGCTCATTTTGCACCAAAGGATAAAGTGCTATTGTATGTCTTGTTAAGATGTGATCCTGAAATTTTATATAAGAGATTGAAAGAAAAAGGTTGGAATGAGTATAAAATAAAAGCAAATGTATATGCGGAGATAATTGAAGTAATAAAAAAGGAATTGAAGGAATTAGAAATAGATAATTATGTAGAAATTTGGACAGATAAGGAATCGATTGAAAGTATAGTAGAAAAAATTAAAGATTTGATTCACAAATATGATTGTTAATGAAATTATATTATCTCTATCTCTTTTTATTTTATTTTGCTTTATATTTATTTTACCTGGCACCCACATTAATACATTTGCTTTATTTCTCTCTAATATTATCAAGAATAATTTGGTGAAATCTATTTTATTGTATTTACTTGCTTTAGCAATGAATTTGGCAGAGTTTTTAAGAGTATATTTATTTAAAGAAGTTAGACCAGGATATGAATTCAGTTTATCCTTCTTTAAAGGAGAAATCAGCAATTTAGAGAAATTATTCAAGCTTTCTTTATATATTTACCCACTCATTGTACTAATGACGCCTTTATTTCTATTTATTTTGCCTGTAATAGAAAAATTCTCTTATCCGTATTCTTATTTCCTATTAACAGCAATATTTTTTATCTTATTTGTAAAATCAATAAAAAGGAAGGAAGATTTACTTATATTTTTATTATCTTGTTTTTTAGGCATTCTAATATTTAGAATAAAAAGTCTGCCAGACCCTTTTTATCCTTTACTTACAGGGATTTATGGAATACCTTCTTTACTCATAGCAAATAAAGAATCTACTAAGAATAGAATTCATATGAGTAAAAAAAGAGAAAAATTAAGTTGGATTGATTATATAGCATTGACTCTTATTTTAATCATATTAGCATTTATTCCGGCTATAACTCCAACTATAGCACTTATGTTTTTGCTATTGTTTATTCCTTACAATTTGATAAATAAATTATTTTTATTAGTAGCTATAAATTTGGGAGATGTTTATATATCCTTCATTACCAGAAAATTGTTCAATAAAGCAAGGCTAGGTGCATTTTCCTATATAACTAATTTAAATAACAATAATTTTGTTATAACAATATTAATAAGTATGTTAATTTTTCCCCTTCTATGTATTTTCTATAAAGAATTTGTTAAGTGTATTAGAAATTACGAGTATTTTATTAATGCAAAACAGACAAGGTACTTTATCTTCCTTTTACTATTCCTAATATGTTTTTACTATGATGGTCTCTGTGGAATAATTATCATGATTGCTTCGACTATTTTGGGTATATTATGTTGTGAATTGGAAGTAGATATAATGTATACCATTCCTTCTCTCATTGCCCCAACTCTTTTTTACTTCTTTTCTTATTACCTATTATAGCTAATGGGTGTAAAATTAAGACCTCTTTTGGAGGAACACAATTGCATTGAAGAAATAGAAATAGAAGGCTTAAAATACCAGAAAGTTGCGATAGATGCTTTCAATGCATTATATCAATTCATTACCATCATAAGACAAAGGGATGGCAAACCTTTAATGGATTCTAAAGGAAGAATAACATCTCATTTATCTGGGCTCTTCTACAGAACTATTAATTTATTAAAGAATGGTATAAAGCCTATCTACGTTTATGATGGAGAGCCTCCAAAATTTAAAAAAGTATTAAAAGAAAGGGAAGAAAAAAGAAAAGAAGCAGAGGAAAAATTCAGAGAGGCTTTAGAAGAAGGTAGATATGAAGATGCACTTACATATGCTAAATTATCAGCAAAATTAAATGATTTTATAATAGAATCTTCAAAAAAGCTTCTGGATGCAATGGGAATACCATGGATACAAGCACCTTCTGAAGGAGAAGCCCAATGTGCATATTTAACAATAAAAGGAGATGTAGATGCATCTTCATCTCAAGACTACGATTCTTTACTATTTGGTTCTAAGCTACTTATAAGAAATTTAACAATAACAGGAAGAAGAAAATTACCAAAAAAGAATATTTATGTTGAGTTAAAGCCTGAAAAGATATATTTGGATAAAGTTCTTGAAAAATTGAAATTAACAAGAAAAGGTCTTATCCTAATAGGTCTTTTGACCGGAACAGATTATAATCCAGAAGGAATTAAAGGTATAGGCCCAAAAAAAGCATATGAAATTGTCAAAAGATATAAAGAGGATGAAGACAAAATATTTAAAGTAGTAAGATGGAATTTTGATATAGATTATCATGAATTAATAAATTGGTTCCTTAATCCAAAAGTAACAAATGATTATAAAATAGAATTTAAAGATATAAATAAAGAAAAAGTTAAAAAGATATTAGTAGATGAGTTTGAATTTTCTGAAGAAAGGGTAGAAAATGCATTAAAAGAAGTTAAGTCTACAAAAACAACACAATCTTTCTTGACTTCTTTCTTCAAGTAATTATTTTTTCTTTATTTTCTTTATTTCTTCTTCTAATATTAGACCCTCTAAATAATCTCTCAATGCAAGACCAAATCCAATTCCTAATGCAATTCCTATTCCTACACTTACACCTATTATGAGTATTTTAAAAGTTTCTACGAGAAGACTATTATCTAGACCTAGTATAGGTAAAGAGATGGTTATAGTAAAATAAATTATAAAAAAATATGCTAAATTTCCTATTATAGTAGAAAAAGGTAGATATTTTTCTTCTATTTTTATTTTTACATAATAACCTAGCCAAGCCCCAAAAAATACTACAACAAAAAATTCAACAATCTTTACAAATTTGTCAAATAGGAAATCTGCTAAATATTTAGCAATTATGTTTAGCTCTAGTGAATAAAATGCAATTAATATAAATATCAGAAAAATATACCACTTAATAACTTCACATATAATTTTTGATATATTTATATTCAATAATGCTTCTTTTACCTTGTATTTCTCCACCCAATAATCAAAATCTACTTTATACAAAATCCTTCTAACTAGAAATGACATAAGAACAGCTATAACAAATCCTATTCCTACTATTAAACTCGCAAAAATTAAAGAGGGTATATTTTCAATAATGCTCAATAAAGAAAATTTTATCATAATTATTCCTAAATAGAATGAGAATAAAATAATTAATCTAGTTCATAGGAAATCTTTCCTAAATCCTTTTTCACCTATTATAGGCACAAATCTAAATGGTCCTAAGTCTAGTATTACAATATTATCTTTTTTCTTTACAATCTTTTTCATTCTTTGAACTCCATAGCCAACAGGTACTATAATTATACCCTCTTCTTTAAGTTGACTTAAAAGATGGTTTGGAATTTGAGGGAAAGCACCAGTAACAATGATTCTATCATAAGGTGCTTCTTTTTCAAATCCCAAGCTCCCATCACCAATAACAATCTCTACATTTGTTATATTATACTTTTTCAAATTTTCTTTTGCAAATTCCGCCAATTCTGGAATTCTTTCTATAGTAATAACTTTTCCTTTTTTCCCAACTATCTTTGCAAGAATTGCTGCTTGATATCCTGAACCAGTACCTATTTCTAATATTTTTTGACCTGATTTTGGTTCTAAAGCCTCTGTCATAAAAGCAACGGTAAAGGGCTGAGAAATTGTTTGCCCAAAAGCAATTGGTAAAGGAATATCCTCATAAGCATAAATTTTGTATTCTTCTCTAACAAAATCTTTCCTATCAATTTCTCTAAATGCTTTTATTATATAATCTGTTTTTAAAACACCAATTCTTATCAAATAGTCAACTAATTCATCATTTGATCTCATATTTTAAAATATTATATCCTTTTTTTTTGGAATAATTTTAGATAATGTGTGAAGATAGATAAAGAATTTAATACAATCATTAGTGTATTAAATCTCTATCTTCCCTTATACTTTTTACAGAAAATCCTTCTGGAGCAGACGGCATATCTTTTGTTTTTTCTTCAATTTCTTCCAAAATCTTATTTCTCAAAGATTTACTTATTTTCATAATATCCTTTACGTTCATATAAAAAATAATTCTTTTGGTAATCCTTCTTTTATCGATCTTACTTTTATAAATTCCGCATTTTCCCAAAGTTCTTTTATATTTGAAGCACCACAATAACTAAACCCACTTCTTATTCCTCCTACTAACTGAGTTATAATTTCATGTACTGTTCCTTTGTAAGGTACAATTGCTTCAATCCCTTCAGGGGTATAATCTATAAATTCTTCAATTTTTTCTCCTTTTTCTCTTATTTTTCTTTCAATATTTGCTAAAGCAGATGCCATCCCCTTGTATAATTTATATTTCTTTCCATTTCTCATTATTGAGATACCTGGACTCTCTTCAGTTCCCGCGAGTAAATAACCTAACATAACAGTACTTGCTTCTGCTGCCAATGCCTTTACTATATCACCAGAGCTCTTTATCCCACCATCTGCAATTATAGGGATTTCTTCTTTTCTCGCTACTTCTGCACAATCTATTATAGCAGTGATTTGAGGTACTCCTGCCCCAGTTACAATCCTAGTAGTGCAAATAGAACCTGAGCCAATGCCAACTCTTACTGCATCTACTCCAGCATCTATCAAATCTTTTGTACCTTCCTTTGTAGCAACATTTCCAGCAATTATCTGTATCTTATCGCCAAATTCTTTTCTCATATTTCTTACAGTCTCAATGACCCAATCCATATGACCATGAGCCACATCAATGCATAAAACATCAACTCCAGCCTCAATCAATTTAAGAGATCTTTCATACCAATCTTTTAAACCAACAGCTGCACCAACCATTAATCTACCTTTTTTATCTTTTGTAGCATTTGGATATCTCTCCAATTTTAAAAGATCTTTAGCTGTTATTAGCCCTTTAATAAAACCATTTTCGTCAACGAGAGGTAACTTTTCTATTTTATGCTTTTTTATTATTTCTTTTGCTTCTTCTATTTTTATTGGATATTTTGCATGTATTAAATCCTCTTTCTTCGTCATAACATCTTCTACTTTATCATTTTCATCCGCAAATAACACATCTCTTTTTGTAATAATGCCAATTAATTTTCCATTCTCTTCTACAAGTAAACCACTAACATTTAATTTTTTCATTATTAAAATTGCATCTTTTACTGTTTTATCTTTTGTAATTGTGTATGGATTTTCTATGATTATATTCTCTGCCCTTTTTACCCATTTCACCTGTTCTACTTGCTCCTCTATACTCATAAACCTATGTATTATTCCAATTCCACCTTCTCTAGCCATTGCTATAGCCATTTTTGCTTCAGTAACATTGCTCATAGGAGAGGATACAATAGGAATACTAAGTCTTATTTCTTTAGTCAAATAAGTAGAAATATCAATTTCTTTTCTAGACTTTAATCTAAATCTTTTAGGAACTAAAAGAACATCATCAAAACCTAAACCTTCCTTTATTATCACATTATAAAGAAGATTTTGGATAAAAATAATTTTTCATCATGTTTTATTTTTATTCTTTTACAAAGGTAAGAAGGGGGCTTGCTCCCCCTCCAACACCCTTACATATGCATCTTCCATAATTACAATAACCATAGCTAAAACCTAGGCCTATACAATAATCACCACAATCATATGTTTTCACTCTGTATGAAGAACCGTCTGGATAATATTCTACAAGAGTATTAGAAGAGATCAAACATGTAACGTAACCTTCAGAGCATATCCCTCCTGTTTGAAGATAACAGTCTTCAGGATTATCACAATCTGGCGTGCAACAAAGTATTAGAGAGGAAGGGATACAATAATCAGTATAAGTAGTATAAATGCAATGAGCTCTTGGAGGGTTACCTGAGCAAGTAGTATAATCTGTTAGAGTTCCTTTTATAAAAGGGTTATCCCCACCATCAGTATCTATTGATAACTTTTGGCTGCAATCTTCTGAAGAGATTAAAGAATACTCACATTTCCCAGAGTATGCGTTGCAATAATAATCTCTAAATTCCACAATATCACTATTACAGTAATAACCATCAACACAACCTGCTTGTCTTCCATTTAAAACTGCCTTTCCTCTTATATAAAGAGATCCTTCATTTACCTTAAACACACCTATAGAAGTATCATAGATCTTAAAGACAATATCGTAATCTGATACAGTTGGTAAACTATTTTGATTTTCTTTGATTGTGCCTTTTATTTCTGCATTATTATAATAATTTGATGGTATAACGAATTGGATATCAGAAAAGTACCTTATTATAAAGCAATTTGTATATAAAGACAAATCATCAGAAGGGTCTGTATTTTCTAATACATTGGAAGAGTTTATGTAAATATTTCCATTTGAATCCATCAGAAGAAGTAATCCTTTAGATTTACTTATATTAAAAAATGGTGCAGTAAAGTTTATGCCACATATTTCAATAGATTCTGATGTAACTGGTTCTGTAGTCGTATTTCCTCTCAGAGGTAAGGCAGCATAAGAAGGATAAAAGTAGTAAAAAATTGATAGAATAATCATACCTACTAATAAGGGATAAACTTCTTTTACCATTATTCTTTTTTAAGGTGAATGTATCTTATTATCATTTTTCTAATTTCTTCTCTTGAAAAAAGAATGTTTAGAATAATCAAAAGACTCAAAGTAAGTAACCATAATAAGATTTCATAGAAAGGATGATAAATTTCAAGGTATAATTGCAAATAACTATAGTAATTATAAGATAAATGGAGTGATACTGGTAAAATATAAGATTTTGAAAGAGCTAATGAAATTGATAGAATTAGAGAGGAGAAAAATACATAAATAGTTGCCTCATATATAAAAGGCAATCTCATCTCTGAGAACAATGTGAAATGAGGGTATACAAACAAGATAGATGTTATAATAATAGAAAAATTTTTATTTAATTGATTTAGTGAAGATTGAATCAGCCCTCTAAACAAAAATTCTTCATTTATTGTGTATAATAAGAGAATAGTAAGGAAATAAATCGTATTATATTGAAAGATGTATTTTGAATATTGTATAT
>CAYMVK010000005.1:0-19270 GCA_964394105.1 Candidatus Woesearchaeota archaeon
TTTTATATTCTTTAATTTCATTTCATAATATTTTTTTATAATTTTGTCTTTCTCAATATTTTTTAAGACATAAATGTTTCTAATAGCTCTACTACCCCAAGAATATTTTCCAAAAGATTCTGTTTTTCCTAATTTTATTATTGTGCCACTTTCTTCTAATTTCTTTATTACTTTATACACAGCTTGTGGTGAAATTGAGATCTTATCTTCTCTAAGAATTTTATAAATTTGATAGGGATAAAATATACATAATTTTTGCACAATTTTCCTTATTTTGTCTTCAATCCACCCTTTTTTCATGTTTTACCTTTTTCCTTGCTATTTTATCTGCTAATTTTAATGGATAAATAGAATTAAACATAATTAATTTTTTTATGAATCTTATCGCTTGTTGGAGATTTATTTTATTACCTGGGGATATAAAATATTCTTTTCGCCCTAACTTAAGAACATAGCCTAATTTTTCGTTATTTATGTATATATAATTACCTTTTCTTTCCCCACATAATAGTTTTTTTGCAACACCAATACTTACTAAGTTCTCTAAAATACCTACAAAAGTAGCCAAACCCATTCTTCTCGGATGCAAAATCCCATTACCGTCAAATAAAAATATAGAATTTTTCTTATCTATCTCAGAACTATATTTTATTAATAGCTTATGAAAAACATAATATTCTCTATAACTTAAATAGGTTGGAATATAAGGTATTTTGATTTGGGTCTTTACAAAAAATGTTTTAGTGTGTTTTTTCTTGTGTAAGTCATATTCTATTAAGACTCCTATAGCCATTTCTTTATTCTTTTTTTCATAAGAATGCACATCAAATGCATAAACTCTTTCTATCTTAGAAAAATTTTCTTCGTTTATACCATTTACGTCGATATATTTCTTTAGTAATTTCTGATACTCTTGCAATTTTCTTAATGGTTTTTCTTTACTTATAGGATAAAACAAATATTTCTCCAAATTAGCAACTTTATTATTCTTTATAATTATACCATTTTGAGTTAATTTCTTTATTTTCTCTTCTACACCTAATTTATAACCTCCTAAAGAGCCATTAGACCTAATTACTTTATAACATGGAATCGTATCAAGATCCTCGTTTTTATTTAATATAAATCTGACAGATCTTGCCGCTATTTTATCCCCCAAAGCATCTGCAATTAACTTATAGGTTGTTACTTTACCAAAAGGCACTTGTTTTACCAATTCGTATACAGATTTATAAAGATCTAATTGGTTTAAGTATTCAAGAATTTGATCTTTTAAGGCCCTTATCTCGTCAATATCCATAAATTAATTAAAAAAGAAAAGTATAATATATTTACTCGCCTCTAACTAAGATGTTATAAGCCTTTTCTACATCTTCTTTCTTTAATGTAACTCTTTTATCTTCTTTCATTACTTTTATAGCCTTTGCTATTAACAATTCAATGAATTTTTCAGAATATTTTACAAAAGCTTCTTTACCATCTTTACTTATTCTCTTAATATCTGGATGTGCCTTGACAATTCTGATGATTGGTGCCATAGGTATACCCTTTCTTTCAGCCATTTTTGAGTATATTGAGACGAAAGTCTAATAAAAAAGTTTTCTAGTCGGTTTCTGTTGAATCTGTTGTTACTATTACTTCATCTTCTGTTACTATTATTGTATCTTCAAATTGAACAACAATATTATTACTTTTTTCTCTTAAGACTGGATAACAATATAAAGAGTTTTCTTTCATTAACATACTTATAATTTTGTTAGCACTCTCTTTGCCAAACCTTCTTATTAAATATCTAAGGGAAAAGGGTAGTTTATTTCTTTCCTCGTATAAAATGTTGTAATATCTTCTGGCTAAAATATTCCTCGGTTTCTTTGCCAAAGAAAATATTTTTATTTTGTCAGTTTCTTCTACAACCCCTACTCCATATGTAAAAAAAGGTTCTACAGCTATCACTATGTTTTTTAGTATTCTTTTATCTTTATTGTTGAAGTTTGGTATAAACAGACCACTATGTAAGTTATATCTTTCAATACTATGACCACCTAGATTTCTTATAACTTTGAAATCATAGTTTTGAGCTATGTTTTCTATAGATTTACCGATTTCACACACTTTTATTCCTGGATATATTATAGATTTTACAAATTCTAAAGCTTCTTCACATGCTTTTATTATTTTTTTGTGCTTATTGCTTCCAATTTCAATGGTAAATGCGGTATCAGATATATATCCATCTTTTTCTAACCCTAAATCTACCTTAACTACATCTCCTCTCTTAAAATATCTATTATCATCAAAATCCGCTGTATCATGCGCTGCAATTTCATTTATAGATACATTAATTGGAAAAGCTAAGTTATAACCCGTATTATGAATTTTTTCTTCAATTTTTTCTATATAATCAAGGATTAACATATCTTTACTCAAAATTTTCATTGCATATTTCTTTATTTTCTTTGCAGCTTTTCCGACATTTATCCAATCATCTAAGTTAGAAATTTCTCTGTTCATTTCCCAAAGAACTCAAATAATTTTGATTGACCTTTTCCAAGTATATCTGCTTCAGAATATCCGATTACCTCTAAAATTCTTTTGACCGCTGGTAATATTTGCTTTTCTATATAATAATTAGGATCATATTCTAACCCCAATCTTTTGGCATGTTCATATAAGTATGCTTTATCACTTATCTTGCCCCCACCTTTTGCAATAATATATCTTATTACAGTGCCTGGCTCAAATTTCATACCCATTTGAGCAGCTTTTCTGGCAGCAGCAACATGTGGACCTATTTGTTCATATTCATCTAAATTTTTTGTTAACTGAGTATATATAACTACTTTTTCTAAAGGTACTTTACCCTTCTTTAAATCATCTATAACATTTTTAACAACTTCTAATGCTTTCTTTGGATCATCGTATTTTAATATTGCTTCTAAAACTTTGTATTGTGTTTCTTTTGCAATTTCACTCCAATCTCTCCTTACAAATTCAAATCCCTTTATATATATTTTGCCATCTTTTGTTATTCCAGCATATTTTTTCTTAGCTCCTTTCTCTTCCCCTTTTCTAGAGATAAAAATAATTTTTTCAAATTTGTCTTGTAATTCTAGTTCCATATATTCTGGTAACTGATTATTTATTTCTTCTAAGGCCTTTATTAAATCTTCTTCTGTTTTATTGCCCAATGCCACAAATAGAGAATCAGTATTATGCAGGCATAACATACCCAAACAGTCTATAAATATATGTCCATCTTCAACAGATATATCATAAACATAGTCATCGTAATCCTTAATCTCAAAAATTTTTGTCTTTAATCTTCTATTATAATTTTTTGTAGTTATCCTTATCCTATACTCTCCTTTCTTTTCATTATATCTAACTGTATATTTAATACCTAATTGGCTCAGAAGGAAGCAAAGACCAGAAGCCAATTTTAGAGAAGTTGTAGAATAATCAAAATAATTGTTTTTATAACTATTAGAGTACCTGTTATCTACCCAAAAAGACCCATCACCTTTTATCAAATTTTCTAAGAAGACTAATTTATATTTTTTCGATAAATTAAATACAAAATCAGGGATTTTCTTATTTTTTGCTCCATAGCCACACAATTGTTCAAATATTTTAGCCAATAACTTATTATTAGACTCTAACTTATAAGAAGAATCTATATAACTTATTGTCTTAGTAATGCCTGAAGGAGTTGTATACGTTAGCATTCTTATCCCTTTTCTATAATTCTTAATTATACTGATACATGCATTCCTTGTAATATTCTCTAAACTTTGTTTTATTTCTTCTAACCATTGTGTATCTGAAGATGCTATAGAAAATGAATATCTTACACTTTTTTCTTTAGTAGTTATAGAACCTTCAGAACAAAAAGCTCCTAAAATCTTTAATAAATCAATAAGATCTTTACTCTTGTATTTTCTTTTGATTTTTATTGTTTTTAAGTGAGATTTACAATAGATCCATTCATCATCGTAGTAAAAATCTGCTGGTATCTCAATCCAATCTAATAGATCTATTTCGTCAAGTTCTTTTGTATATGGAATATAATCAATTCTTTTTAAAGGTATATTGTGTTTGGCTACTTCTATCGGCTTATATTCTTGTAAATCATAACCTATTAAAGAGTGATCTTCTGTAACAACTGTCTCTCCCCATTTTTGCACAACTCTATATATTTTTTTATCAACTCTATGTCTAACAATATATTTTATTTTACTTATTTTAGGAACTCCATCAACTAGTGTAAACGTCTTATAACCTAAATTTTCAATAAAAACATACTCTTTATCACCAATTCTCTTAAAAATACCTTTATCTAGAACTTCTATAAAAAATTCTTCCATACTTTTTAACTTAACGATGCCTTTTTTATCTATTATAGGAATCACTCTATCTTTAGTTACACTATCTCCGTATATAGGGATAAATCCTTTTTCTTTAAAGAAATCAATAACTTTCTTTATGTAATATCTTCCAAATGCTGTAATAGATTCTGCACAACCTATAGAATACCATCTAGAGTTAGGAAACCCCATGTATCCATAAGTTGCATTGAGAATGTATTTTAGAGCAGTTTGTTTTGCATCTATTTTTTTATAAATTTCGCTATCCTTCGGATATTTCTTTCTCTCAGCTTTTAACCTAACTCTTTCCTCAAAAATACTCCTTAATATAGTTGATATAAACCCTTTTTTATCTCTACAGAACCAATGCACTCTTCTTCCAAAAGTATCTGTTAATTCAGGTGTGTAATATGCATTAGTTCTACATTCTTCTTTATCTAAAGTATCTGGGCTTATATTGAATGAAATAATTATAGAAGGGTATAGAGATCTAAAGTCTATTGTGTATACATTTTTATACAATCCAGGTGAGGGTTGATAAACAAAAGCCCCTTCATATGTAATTTCTCTTCTTTTTCTTAGGGTTTCATCATCTGGTCTTCTAGGTGCTATTTCATCAAATTCCCTCGCATGGCCTAATAAATAGAATTCAACAAAACTACCATAGCTGCCTCTAGCAACATCAAAAGGAGGCAAATACAGAATTTTAGATAATTCAAATATCAAATTTAATATTTTATTAGCAATTTTTAGTGTTAATTCAGAGTCTCTTAGAGAATATTCTACAAATCTTTCTAGAGATTGTCCTTTCATGATTTTCCAATCTTCTATTATTTCTTCCCAATCTACTGTTAACTTTTTTTCACCCACTAATTCCTGTGCCACTTCATCCAATGTGAAAATTGGAGTTTTAAGGTATGGCGCAAGGATATTAGATACAAATGGGAACAGATCTATATGTATAGTTCCAAGTATTTTTGCAGCCATTTCTCTCCCTCTTTTTACAAATTTTACCTCTTTTCCTCCTATACCAATATCTAAATTTACTTTATTATGATCCGCTCTTTTCTTGATACATCTAAAATCAAAATTATCAGTATTATAACCTACGAGCACTAATGGTTTTCTTTCTTTCAATATTTTTATGAATCTTAACAAAACTCCTTTTTCACTTCCGCAAAATTCTACAATATCTTTCAGAGAGTCTTTTATATCATTTTTTATACTTTTTGCAATTAATACCTTTTTCCATCCTTTATTTGAAACTAAAGATAGCGCTATAATTGGATCTTCAACGCTGGGAACTATTCCTTGTTTTGGTAGAACTTCTATATCGAATGCTATTATTTCAAATTTTGAAGGGTTGATTTCATCTCCTAATTCAACTATTCTATTATTTTCAACTTTTATTTTCTTTCCTATAGGTATTTTTAAATCTATTATTGCTCTTTTGTAAAAAGGTATATCACTTTCAAAGCTATCTTCATAGAAATCATACTCTTTAATTTTTTCTCTTATTTGTTTTACTGCTTGTGGTATATTAACAATTATCTTTATGAACTTTTTTCTATTTCCAAAAAAATTATGCTCTTCTATACGAGCATCTAATACTTTATAAGTATGTTCTCTACCTCTTATTACAATTCTTTTTATCGTTTCTAACACATTATTTAAGTTATCTTCATAATCTTTCTTTATAGAGATGTAGAAGTAGGGGGAAAAACCTTCTAATTTCTCTATTACCCATGAACCATCTTCTTTTATACCAATTAACCTCAAAATAGGCCTATCTCTCTCTACAATGTAATCTACATCCAACACATAGAAGCCTTCTCTATCCATTTATTTTATAAAGGTATATAGTTGCTGAGTAATAATTAACATATTTATTCATAGTTAACTCTTTATTAGAGAAAAAGAAAAAATGAGAATACTTTGTTTAGGAGATATTCATTATCCAGACAGGACAGTATTTGATGAAACATTGGTTAAAGAATTGAAAGAATTAGAACCTGATTTAATAATATGTACAGGCGATTATACTGATGAATCTGTTGTAGAAAAGATAAAAGGCATTTGTAAAGACACTATATTTGTAAAAGGAGAGTCAGACTATTTAGATTTTCCTGAATATGAAGAAATAGACATAGAGGGATATAAAATAGGGGTATTTCATGGTGCTTATATTAAGCCTGAAGGAGATATAGAAAAACTTTTAAGAATTATAGAGGAGAGAAATTTAGATATACTTATAACTGGGCATACTCATAAACCTCTTTTATTTACAGAAGATTCAAAAATTATTATTAACCCAGGCAGTCTAACTGGTGCTTTTTCAGTTTCTGGAGTTATATCTTATATGTCTTATGTAATTTTAGATATGAATGAAAATAAGATAACTATTGAATTCAAATTGAAGAAATTAACAAAGTAATTTTGGGCCCGCGGGGATTCGAACCCCGGACCTGCCGGTTAAGAGCCGGCCGCTTTTGGGGAGCCGACCTTGATTATGACTTTAGGGTCGGTCTCTCTCCCAGACTGAGCTACGGGCCCTCAGTAGGTATTAATTAACTTACAAATTAGATTCTTACTTTAAACATTTTTAAACCAAAATTACTCTTTTGTAAGTTTTATGGATATATTAGACCTTATAGGTGATACACCCTTAGTAAAATTGAAAAATATTTCTGAGAAGATAGGTATAGAGTTATATTTGAAACTTGAATATCTTAATCCATCGGGATCTATAAAAGATAGGATAATAAAAGAAATTATTCTACAAGCAGAGACAAATGGCTTACTCGACAAAAAGAAAGTTCTACTAGAAGCTAGTTCAGGAAATACAGCAATAGCTCTTGCTTGGATTGGTTCACTTAAAGGATATAAAGTTAAAATAATTCTTCCAAAAGATGTAACAAAAGAAAGAATTAAGATATTGAAAATTTTGGGAGCAGATATTGTTTTTACTGAAACAGAAAAAGACGCAATCGAATTAGCAAAAAAATTGTATGAAAAAGAACCAAACAAATATTTTTATGTCAATCAATTCGAAAATGAATTAAATATAAAAGCACATATAAAAACGGCATTAGAAATTTTCAAAGATATTGGAGTGCCAAACTATGTAGTAGCAGGTATAGGAACAGCTGGTACTATTATGGGGTTAGCCAGATTTTTCAAAGAAAGGGGAAGTAAAATTGTTGGAGTTATTCCTGAAAAAGATTATGAGATTGATGGATTAGTTAGTCCCTATGTGTATAAGCAGCCATTACTGGAAGAAAACTTAATAGACAAATTTGTTAAAGTGAAAAGAAAAGATGCAATTAAGACTATGATAAATTTAGCAAAGAAAGAAGGAATCTTTGCAGGTATTTCGACAGGTGCAGTTGTATACACAATGCTTAATATATCTAAAAAATTGAAAGATGGCAAAATAGTTGGTATAGCAGCTGATTCTTTATTCAGATACTTATCAGTAATATAAAATTAAATTTCTTTTAGTAAAATCAATGCTTTATACCTATAAGGTAAAACAATGAAATGTATTAACTGTGGAGAAAGAGAAGCAAAAATAGATCATTTATGTTATAAATGCTTTTACGATAGAAAGGTGAATTGGGATAAAGTTGTGGATTATTTTAATAGATTGAAAATTAAAAGATGTAAGATTTGTGGAAATCTTTTCTATAAAAATAAAATCACTACAATTCCTAAGATATACTCTGTTCTGAAAGAGAAGGTAAGTGAAGTAGTAGGTGATGTACCTATTGAGTTTATTTATGAAGATAATAAAATAACAATTGTTTTTTTAGACGAAGAAGGACCATATAAATATCTAGATCTAGATATTGAAGAAATAATTTGTGAAGAATGCATGATAGAGAGACAAGATAGATATAATATTTTAATTCAGGTAAGAGGGTCAAAAGATTTTGTTTTAAAAATCAAAGAAATTTTAATAAATAGAAGAGTTAAAATAGTAAAAGAAGAAAATAAAAGGGAAGGTATAGATATAAAAATAAGGGGGAATCCTAACTATATATGGAGAATTATAAATGAGATTAAAAAATATGCAGAAATAAAGAGAAGTGGCTCAACTAGGGGTTTTGATTTTCAGAAAGGATATGAAAAGAAGATAGTTACTTTCTCTGTTAGAGAGAAATGAAAAATAAGATATTATTTTTGGGAACTGGTGGAGGAAGATTTGCTATGATAACTCAAACAAGATCAACGGCAGGTTTTATCATTTATCTTGAAGATTTAAATATTTATGTAGATCCTGGACCAGGAGCTTTAGTTAAATGCAGAGAAAATAATGTAAACTTAAGTAAAGTAGATGTGTTATTTATTTCTCATGCTCATGTAGATCATATTAATGATTTTGCTCCTATTGCAGAAGCGATGACAAATGGCGGGCTTAGAAAGAGAGGTGTATTGATTGCTGGTGAGTCTTGCTTTAATAAGGAAGATACAATCCATATTTCTAAATATCATGCCGATATGTTTTCTAATGTATTTTGTGCAAAGCCAGGTGATTCAGTAAAAATAAAAAATTACAAATTTATATTTACTCCAACAAAACACGATATAGATGGTAATGTAGGCTTTGTATTAGTAGGGAAGAAAATAAAAATAGGATACACATCTGATACTATATTTATTTCATCTTTAATAGATTATTTTGCAGATGTTGATGTTTTAATATTAAATTTAATGAGATTTGACAAAGGAAAAAAGTATTTACAAATGGATGTTAATGATGCTAAGCTATTGTTAAAAAAGATAAATCCAAAGCTCACTATTGCAACACATTTTGGAATGAGCATGCTGAGAAGAGATATTGGAAGTGTATTGGATTATTTATCTAAAGAGACAAACAAAAAAATTATAGAGGCAAAAGACAATATGATTGTAGACTTAGACAACATATTTAGAAAGGAAAAATCTCTAACCAATTTCTTTAATAAAAAATAAAAATAATAGGCAAAATTAAGACGTCATACTACTCATATTGTGCATACCTCCTGTCATATTTTCTGGGCCCCATCCACCTCCACCTGGAGTCCAATTTGTTTCTTCTCCACCTCTATGTCTCCATCTCCATATTCTTATCTTCTCTCTCAAAATTCTTTCTACTTCTTCTCTAACTATTCTTCTTATCTCCTCTCTTATTACTTTTCCTATCGCCGGTGGAACTACAGGTCTTTTTTGTTTTATCATTAATTCGTGACATTCTCTCATTAATTTTCTCATAATAGCTATTTTAGGTACACCTCTTCTCATAGCTTCTTGTACCTTCCTTCTAATCATCCTTCTTTTTGCTTCTGGCACATGCTTAAGACATTCTTCTATAGCTTTTTTTATTTTTTCTCCTACCTCACTAGCAGATTTTTCTTCCTCCTTAACTTCTTCTTCTAAGAATTCTTTTTGCTCTATTTTTAATTTTTTTAATTTTTCTAATAATTCTTTTACATCATTCATAGTTAAGTTACCTGCTTTTATTTCTTCTAACAAAGTCTCATTTGCAATTCCTAATTCCATTAATTCATCCAATAATTTTTCTCTAAACCTTCTTGCTATCTTTATTGCTTTTACCTTAAATCTTTCTCTCATTAACATTCTAACTCTTCTCAATTCATCTATTCTCTCCATAACAAACTTTTTCATCTCCTCTACCATTTTTCTTTCCCTTTTTACTCCCAATGGCGTTACTGTTATGTTTGCATTTCTGAAAGCATTTACAAATTCATCACAACCTTCTTCTAAAGTGCATATTAATGTTATGTTACTTATACTATGTTCTTTCAATAAGTTGATTAATTTTTCAGTTTCATTCAAATCTGATATTACAAATACTGGTAATTTTCCATATGCTGCTAAATTTGAGAATATAGGATTTCTTGTGACTATTACTCTTACTTTCTTTAATTTTGCGAGTATTTTTCTCGCAACCTCTTCTAGAGGATTTGCTATTATTTCATATTCAATTTCTAAGTTGTCTAATTCTGCCTTTAGACCAGGTGTAACTATTCCTACTACGTATAACTTAGTTATGTTTAATTCATCAATTGTTTCTAATGTAGGTGCTGGGATGTGAGCAGGATTTACATATAATAGAGGAATTTCTTTGTCAGTTGCTATCTTTTGAGCTAGTGAGACTGTTTTATAGTAATGGCCTAAAGGCGCTCCTGTAACATCAGAAGCTATTACTGCTTCACTTACTCCATCAGCCCAAAAGTATTTTGCAACTTCAGCTGCTGTACCATACCTAGTAGCTCCCCATAGTCTTACTACTTCAAAACCCTCATTCTTTAATTTTTCCTCACCTTCTATAGATATAACCGCTGGCCCTCCTATAATTGCAATTAATTTATATCCCTTTTCTTTAAATTCTGATATTAAGTCATCTGTTACATTTGGTTTTGTTAGATATATTGGAATACCAAATATTTCTGCTACTACTCCAGCGACTAAAGAATCTGGATAATTAATAGTAGTAGCTAAAATAGCATCTGGTAATACATCTTCTATTGTTACATTTTCTTCTACTGTCGTCTCATTTGTTGCATTTCCTTCAGTTTGTGCTAATGTTACTGGAATAATAGGAACAATTAAAAACAATAAAGATATCAAAAACGCTAAAATTATATTTCTTTTCATGATAAAACTGTAGAGATATCTTTCTAATAAGAGTTGTTATGATAAGGCTTAAGAAGTAGACACATAATATTGGAAAGATTGTATATATAAAACAAATTAGAAATTATCTTCAAATGGGGCCGCCCGGATTTGAACCGGGGTCGCCGGCTCCCAAGGCCGGCAGGCTACCAGACTACCCCACGGCCCCTTATAGAAGCAATCTCTTAAGACTAATTAAATTATAATATATCTATAATTTTAAATGAATGAAGAAGAACTATGGGCTTTATTGAAGAAAATTATAAAAAATAAAGAAATTAGAGAAGATATAAATCCAGATACTCTTATTAAAGCGAGGAAGCTATTAAATAAGATAAAAATAGATTATATAACTCCTACAAAAGTATGTTTTATTGTCGAGAGCGATAGAAAACAACATTTTGTAATATACTTCTTCAATAGTAAAAAATGGTGGTGCGATTGTGAATATTTTTCTTTAAAATTAAAAGATTGTTCCCATATAACAGCAATAAAAATAAAATTAAATAAATAAAGCTATTTTTTATTTTCTTCTACTTTTGGCGTTACTTTATATTTAGATATTAAAGGTAATAGATCTACATGAGTCAAGAAGATTTGCCTACAACAATATCTCTTTATTCCTAACTTATCTAGCGCTTCTTTTGGAGTTAAACCCTGTTCTAATAATTTTTTATATTTTTCCCATAAATGCCCTATAGGCTTGCCACAAGAAAAGCATCTAACTGGGAATATCATCTTTTACTTGTCTGTCTCATCCTTCTTGCAGCAGATCTATAAGGTTTTTGTGGTTCAGTTCTCCTAACATCTGCTACAAGCAAATGCCTATCGTACTTTAAAAATAAATCTTTTATTTCTTTCTTATTAAAGAATTTAACTAAACCTCTAGCAATTGCAAGTCTAGCAGCCTCAGCTTGAGACATAATACCACCACCTTTTACATTAACATAAACATTTACTTTCTTAGCTAAATCACCAATAAGAATCAAAGGTTCTTCTATCCTCATTCTCACATATCTTTGTGGGATAGAATTTAAATCCATTTTATTTATCCTTATGATACCTTTACCTTCTTTTATTACAGCTTTGGCTATAGATGTCTTCCTTTTTCCAACTGTAATTACAATCTTTTCTTTTGATTTTTTCTTTACCATTTTCCACCTATGAGCCTAGATAATTCACCTAAGTAAATAAATTTAGGTATCTTTAACTTTTCTACTTTATATTTTTTATCTAATTCAATAATTTGATAATTCTTTAATTCTTCAGGAAAACCAACAAATACCTTTACTCTTCTATATGCTTCTCTTCCTTTTTTCTTTTTCCAAGGTAGCATTCCTCTTATTGTCCTTTTTACAATTAAATGAGGCTGTCTTGGGAAGAAAGGACCTTTATAGGGATCACCTCTTTGTATTTTCTTTAAATACCTTCTTAAAATATCTTTTTTATTACCAGTAATTGCAACTTTTTCAGCATTTATTATGTAAACAGTGTATCCTTCAAGCGCTTTTTTGGCTGCATAGCTAGCTAATCTTCCTAATATAGTATTTTCTCCATTAATTACAATTATTTTATTATCTTTATCTGCCATTTCCCTTTTTTTATAAAGTTAGGTAGGTCTTCTAAATAATGGAATTCAATATTATTTTCTTTTAATTTTTCTATTGCTCTTTGTGAAAAATCTAGAGCAAATATTTTTACTTTTTTTGTTAAATCTCCATGGGCTAATAGCTTTTCAGGCACAATTATAACATCATTTTCATCAGCATATTTTTGTATTTTCCATAAGTTGACTCCTTTCTTTTTTCTTCTTGGTTTATTTAATTCCTCTGCCAATTTCTTAAATAAATTTTTTTCTTTTCCTAATTTCTTAAATAAAGTGATCAATTTTCTTACTCTTATATTTGTTGGACCAGTTCTTTTTACCATTCTTACAATTTTTCTTTCAATTCATTCAATTTGTTTTTCAATTCTTCAATACCTTTATTAAAAACTTCTTCCGGAGAATATTGCCCAAAACTTTCTATGTAAAATATAATGTTATTTTCGTCCTCTTCTATTCTTATTTTTCCCTCTGAATAATCTTCACATGCTTTGCATATATCACAATTTAATATGAAGTCCTTTACGTTAGGAATTTTCAATTTACCTTTTTCTATTTTATACAATTTTCTAGGGCATAAATCTTCTAATTTTTTGTCCAATTTTTCTACTGTTTGAGTCAATTTTGGCATGTATTTATAAAATACATGAGCAGGAACCCACTTTACATGCTCTTTGCCACATCCCCAAATTGCAATAGCTTCCAATTCGATTTCCTGATCTTCATCTAAATAAGCTAATATAGTCTTTGGATACAAAATTTCAACATTCCCCTTACCCTCAATATCTTTTATCTTTAATTCTTCTGCATATACCCATTTTGGCCCTTTGGCTTTTAATTCAAATGTAGCTCTCTTAACTCCTTCATCAGCTTTCAACACAATTAAACCTAATCTTAATGCCAATACTTCATCCCACATCGCAGACGTATTTTTCTTAATATATACATCTTCAATAGCAAATGTCTTTACATATTCTAATATAGATCTTCTTATAGAATTAGCAACATAATAAGGAGTATCTTCTAAATGTATCCAAATCTCATTACCTTCTTTTGAAATTATTTTTGACTTCATTTTTACATTCTTCTTCCCCTCCTTCCCCCTTTTCTTCTACATCTATCATGAGGTATAGGAGTTACATCCTCAATAAAACCTATTTTTAGATCAGAAGTTGCAATTATTTTAAGAGCAGCTCTTGCTCCTGGACCAGGAATCCAAGGACCATTATGACCACCCGGTGCCTTTATCTTTATATGAACCCCTGTTATACCTTTTGCTTTTGCTTCTTCAATAATTCTTTTTGCCATCATAACAGCTGCTGCTGGTGTACCTTCTAATCTAGAAGCTTTTACTACGTGCCCTCCAGAAATTTTAGCTAAAATTTCAGCACCAGTTATATCTGTTAGTATAATATGAGTATTATTGTAACTAGAGTAAATGTTTATTAATGCCCATCTCTCTTTCTTCACCATCTTGAGTTATAATTCAAGACATCTAATAAACATAATTAAAGGTTTACTAAATTTTGATTCCAGAAATGCTATATACATTTACATACTTCTTTGCAATTTCTTTCAATTTTTGATCTTCTGTTATAAGAATTAAATTGTATTTAGTTGCAAAGAACAAGTAAGATGCATCATAAAAACTTATATTTTCTTTCTTAGCTAGTTCAATAATGTCACTCATATATGTCAAGTTTTTTGTTAACTGTAACATATTCATTTTGCTGAGAAGAAATTGAATTATTTTTATAATTTTTTCAACTTCTCTTGATGAAATATCTTTTATAAGAGAATATCTTTTCCATATAACATTTCCAATTTCATAAATAGTTAGATCTAAAGTATAAGAATTCCTTATTATATTTTTTAAGAATTTTAAATCATTTTTTAATAATAATTCAAATATTGAACTTGTATCCAACAAGTAATTCATCTTAAAGTATTTTCCTCTCTATCTTTTCTAATACTCTTCACTACAAAATCTTTTGAAAAGTATTTTCTCATCAAAGGTAATATTTCCTCAACTTCTTTATATATATCTTCTAATTCTTTTTGTAGTATATATTCTTCCAAAGCTTTTTTAAGAATCTTCGAAACTTTTACATTATATTTTTCTAGTTTCTCCTTTAACTCCTTTTTGATTTTTATTGAAATAGTAACATACTCCGACATAGTATGTAAGAATAGATGGTAGTAATAAAATGTTTACTCCTTATATTTACTTTCTATTCCTACCCTTATAGGATGATTCTTCTTTGTTAGAGGACTTTTCTTGTAATAAGTTACCTTATCTTCTTCATCTCTTTTAACCAAATAACTTGGAGATGTTATTTTTTGATCACCTATTGCAATATGTCCATGAGCTATTAATTGCCTGGCTTGTTTTATTGTAGAAGCTAATCTCTTTTCATAAACAATTGTTTGCAACCTTCTTTTTAAAATATCTTCAACAGTTAAATCGAGAACATCATCTAATTGGGCATTTTTCTCAATTAAACCTAATCTATATAATTTATCCATCAAATCTTTTTTTATTTTTTCATATTTCTCTCCAACTTTACCAATTAGAAATCTAGCAGTCCTCCTAAATTTTCTTAAAATTTCTTTGGCTTTCCAAAGTTCCTTTTTTCTCTTTAAACCATATAATTTCATTAATCTTCTTTCTTCTTGTAGCCTGGCTAGGTCCCATCTCTTCTTAGGTCTTTTATAAGTCTTCCTATGCTTCCTTATTCCACCCATATGAGAACTGAATAATCATATTTCAATTATAAAAAAATTCAGAATATTGCAGTCAAAAGGGTAATTGTAAATCAAATAAGAAAAATGGTTTGTAAAAGATTATCTCTTTTTCTTTCTTCTTACTCCAACTGTTAATGTTCTTCTATGCTTTCTATATGGTGGAAAGGTATATCCTGATTTTGTTCTTTGTCCTCTAACTGGTAAATGCCAAACATGCCTGAAACCTCTATAACTTCTTATTTTTCTTAATCTCCTTATATCAAATTCTACTGTAATATCTAAATCAGGACCTGAGATATGTTTATCTTCACCAGTTTCAAAATCTTTTCTTCTATTGTATAGCCAAGAAGGTATTTTGTATTTTCTTGGGTTTAAAATACAATCTTCAATCTTCTTTATTTCCTCCTCACTTAAAGTACCTATTTTTCTCTTCGGATCTAAACCCAAAACTTTTATAACAGCATTTGAAAACATGTAACTTATACCTTTTATCTTTGTAAGAGCATAATAAATAGGTTTATTTCCATCAATATCAGTCCTCAATATTCTTACAATTTCTCTAAACTCTTCTTCCTTCTGCATTTTTATCATTTAACATGTTATAAATTTAAACATTTAATTATGATTTAAATACCCATACTCTAAATTTATAGCTTCCTTTATCCTTTATTTTGAAGATTATATAAGTCTCGTTTTTTGTTTTCTTTATACAAGTCTTATCCGGATTTTTTCCTAAAAATTCTATATAACTTTGATATGTATTCCCATATAACTTAAAATAAATACCTATAAAGAAATTTTTTGTCTTAAATTTGCCTAAATCAATTTCTTTTGTTGGTTTATTCATAACAATTCCACAATTTTCACCTTCTTGTCGCGTATAGAAAGGTCTAACTATATTAAATACTGGAAATTTGAAGAATGCATGTATATCTTCATATCTTATTCCAAATTTAAATTCTTCTTCATCTTTCTTATCTATAGATATATCAAAATAATCTTTACCTAACGAGATGCTTAATTTATTATTGCCAAAAGAACATGAAATTTTATTAAGGAGTTTAGAATCCAATGTTAAATTTTTTGATGAGTTGAAATAGAAGAAATTTTTCCATATGAAATCACCTAATTTTATTTCTTTAATTTCACACTCTTTAATGAAAACTTTACTTTCATTACCGATGTTAATGAAAGTTCCTTCTTTTTTTATTAACATTGTTTGATAATTTGAATAGATGAAAAATCCTAGAGGTATTATCAATAAGAGTAAAATTGGGATTAGAAACTTTTTATTCATCTTGAAAAAATTTAAACTACATACAGAATTTTAATTGTTATTAATACTGGTATGAAGAGGTGGATTGAATTCATAAGTGCAGTATTATTGTTTTCAATTTTTATACCAATATCTTTTGCCCAAAATCCTTATGTTTTTCATTATTGCCCTGAAGAAATTGTTGTTAATCCAGGTTGTCTAGATGCTTTATCTAATAATACTATCTTAGTCGATTCAATTGTTAACATTACTGTAGACACTTATATTCAAGGAAATATTAATGTAAGTGGTCATAACATAACTGATGTAAATTCCATCACTATTGGGGATGTTTTGCTTAGAACTGGTATTGCAACTAATTATTTAGCTATAAGATTACCAGATGATTCCGCATTTGCTAATGTTCAAGCTAGTATTGGTGCATTCTATAGTCATGTTTGGAGCCCAGCTCTTAAGTATAATACCGATATAAACATAATGACAACTTCTGGATCAAATGGAAATCTAATTTTCTCTACTAATGGAACTGAAGTTATGAGAATAACCGAAAGTGGAAATGTTGGAATTTGGACAACAAATCCACAAGGGAAATTAGATGTTTTTGATAAAGACTTATTACTAAGAGTAATTAATAACTCAGATGTTTCTGGAATAATCGTCGGGCCAGAAAAAGGAGGAAGACATCTGATTATTAATGATAAATCTGAAGCAAGATGGGCTTTTGCAACAGGAAATTATGATCTCTCAATACAAAACGATTATGGAGGATCTTGGACTACTCGAGTAAAAATTACTGAAGAAGGTAAAGTTGGTATAGGTACTACATCTCCAGAAGACAAGTTGCATGTTGTTGGAGCTATTAGATTTGGGAGTACTAAGGTAGGTCGCCTGAGTTATGGAACCGATGTTATAACATTAGAAGCAACCACAAGTTCTACTGGTGTATGGATTAGACCAAGAGATATGTATGGTGATTTACTTGATGGCATATACATTTCACCAGCTGGAGGTGGAAGAGTTGGAATAGGAACTACATCACCAAGTGTAAGATTAGATGTAGTTGGGGATATAAAGGCTACTGGAATAATTTATGGTAATACACGAGTTATTGTGAACTCAAAATGTACAACCATTCCAAATGCTACTGAAAAATGGATAAGAATTGCAGAATCTACAGATAATGCAAAAAGACAGGCGGGGTTATTTGTTGTGAGATGGACTGTGGGTGGACAACACGGTCACATAATGTTCTACACAGGTGCTGATTATGGTGATGCTGCAGGAGTAAGAATAAATGTTTTAGGTTTAGATAGGTTTGGAAGCTTAGGAGTTAGAAAAATAAGAGTATTGGAAAACAGGACGTATGACAAGATGTATTTGGAAGTATATGCAGATAATAATCATGATAGCTATGAAATGACAGTATGTGTGGATCAGTTATATCGTGGATATGACGGTTGGAATTTAATTGATATAACTGATGGGGGTATACCTAATGGTTATACAACTCATGAAATAGACCTAGGAACTACTACGAAATATGCAGCTATTTTTGGTAAATGGATAAGAATAGACGACCCTACTTTAAGTAGAGATGAATTAAACCTTGAGACTCAAAATGGATTTCATAGAATATCATTCTATAATCTACACTTTTGGGATTGGGATAGTGGAAAAGATGTAATGACTCTAGATAATGGAAATTTATGGTTATATGGTGATTTGCAAGTAGATGGGAGTGGAGTAATAGGTGGAAATCTTGGTGTTGGGACAACTTCACCACAGGCTCCTATACAAATACATAACACATATTCTGAAATATATGCCGACTGGCATGAGAAAATAAGATTAGTTGACGATGCACATGCGGCAATAACATATAGAGAGAGTGATACAGATCAAGGTTGGCTTCTTGGTTTTCATGGAGATACGGATAAAATATATGTTGCATATATTTCAAACTGGAGTGCTAAATCAGGAGGATATAAGTGGACTCTTGATTCTGGTGGAAATATATGGACTGCTGGTGACTTACAAGTGAGTGGAAATGATATTAAAGGTAATTCGGGAAGCGGTTCTTTAACATTTTGGACATATAGCGATTTTGAGTTTAAGAGATATAGCAGCGGGACTGGAGGACCTCCTCACATAAGAGTATGGGACGAAGATGCAAGCGATTATATATATATGTGGCATTCAGGATCTGAAGGGGTTATTAAGACAAGTAAAGGCGCAGTTAAGATATGGACACCTTCAGGATATGTATATGTTGGACCTCAAAACACAGGTTGGGCTCACTTTACTACTGATAGGGATAAATTCTATTTTAATAAAGGGGTTGTAGTAGATACAGGTTTTATTGCTTCTTATGATGAGAATTTACATATAAAGGCAGATTTTGATTCTTCTGGAACACACCTTTATATTACAACAGCAGGTAATGTTGGAATAGGAACTACATCACCAGCCAAGAAATTGCATGTAAATGGAGATGTCCAAATAGAAAGTAATTTATATATGACAGATGGTGTTATTTACGATGCTGATAAAGTGGAAACTAATCAGATTTATGATCCAGAAGACTCTATAATAGCAATTGCAGAT
>CAYMVK010000006.1:0-17464 GCA_964394105.1 Candidatus Woesearchaeota archaeon
GTCTATAGGTGCATGATTTGCCATTTCTTTTGCCAAAAGTAAACCCCCACGGTCTCCGTCGGCAAAGAGAGTTACTACTTTTTCCTCAAATAGTTTAAATAATTTTTCATCAAAGTTGATACCATTTAACCCTATAACATTTGTAATCCCTTGCTTTATCAAATTAACTACATCAGCTCTACCTTCTACGACAATAATTTCATCTGAGTCAAAAATACCTTTGCCAGCAGGATAACCTTCATACTCTATCAAATTTAACTCTTTTTTCAATTCCCCTTTTATTTTCTCTGCAACTTCTGAAGATTTCGGTGCTTGTTCAAGCATTTTTTTCAACAGATCTTTTGCTCTCTTCATAATATATTTTCTCTTTTCTTCTCTTACATCTTCAATTCTCTTAATAACAACTTTTGCTTTACCCGGTCCTATTCTCTCCACAGTCTCTAATGCTGCTGCTAAAAGAGCTGTTTCTTCTTTATTTAATGCAGAATTTATGATAATAGTGCCTTCAGTTCCTTTTTCATCCTTTTTTTCTATATCAACTTTTATTCTATCTATTTTTCCTAATCTTTGTAAAGTCTTCAAGTCTAATTCATCTCCAAATAATCCTTCTGTCTGCCCAAATATAGCCCCGACTACATCTTGCGTCTCAACTGGAGCATCAACCCGAAATCTGGCAACAATTCTATACTTAGGAATAATAAGAGGAGCTTTTCCCATTATCGGATATGGAAATATGTTTATTCTCTTACCTTTATTGCAATTTCGACGTCATCAGGGATAGGAAGCCTCATAAGATAATGCAAGACTCTTTCACTTATACTAACCTCTATTAGCCTCTTATGAACGCGCATTTCCCATGTTTCATAAGTCTCTCTACCTTGAGCGCCAGGAGCACGCCTTACAAATATCTTTAATCTTTTAGTAGGTAAAGGTATCGGCCCTCTTATATCTACACCAGCTTTCTTTACGATTTCTTTTATATCTTCAATTACTTTATTCAAAGAGTCTACATTTGTACTCCAAAGCTTTATAACTATTTTTGGTTCGTGTTTAGCCATATAAAAGAAATGAAAAATAAAATAATAATTTAAAAGATTATTTCACTCCTTTAACCCTCTCTAGGGGTTACCTTGATAGCAACTCCCGCCCCTACTGTTATACCCATATCTCTTATTGCGAAAGTTGATAATTGTGGTATTTTCGATTTCTCTTCTATTACTACAGGTCTTGTTGGAACTATCTTAACTACTGCAATATCTCCTGTCTTAAGCATTTTAGGATTCTCTTCTATTACTTGTCCAGTTCTTGGATCTAATTTCTTTTGTAACTCTTCAAATCTACATGCTACAGTTGCTGTGTGTATATGGAAAACAGGTGTATATCCTACTCCTATAGAAGTTGGGTGTCTTAATATAACCACTTGTGCAATGAATTCTTTTGCCACCGTTGGTGGGTTATCTGGATGTCCCACTACATCTCCTCTTTTAACGTCATCCTTTCCAATCCCTTTTACATTAAATCCAATATTATCTCCAGGTATAGCTTGTTCTAATGGTTTATGATGCATTTCTATAGATCTAACTTCTCCAACTTTCCCTGGTGGATTTATTATAATTCTATCCCCTACTTTTAAAACACCAGTCATAACTCTTCCTACTGGAACCGTACCTACTCCTCTAATTGAGTATACGTCCTGAATAGGAACTCTTAATGGTAAGTTTATAGGAGGTTCTGGTGGTTCAAATAAGGAGTCCATAGCCTCAACTAATGTAGGTCCTTTATACCATGGCATTTTTTCACTAGGTTTTGTTACATTCTGTCCTTCCCATGCAGATACAGGCACAAAAATATAATCTCCCTCTTTATAACCAATCATCTTGAGGAATTGAGATAATTTTTCTTTTATCTCTTTAAATCTCTTCTCATCATAGTTTACTGTATCCATTTTATTTACAGCAACTACTAGTCTCTTTATTCCAAAAATCCTCACTAATTGTGCGTGTTCTCTTGTTTGTCCCCCTTCTCCAAATCCTGCTTCAAACTCTCCAGGCTTTGCACTGACTACTAATACTGCACAATCTGCTTGAGATGCACCAGTAATCATATTCTTAATGAAGTCCCTGTGACCTGGACAGTCTATAAGAGTATAGTAATATTTTGAAGTCTCAAACTCTGCATAGCCTGCTTGAATAGTTAAGCCTCTTTTTCTTTCTTCTTTTAGTCTATCTAAAGCATATGCCCAGAAGAATGATTCTTTTCCAAACTCTGCTGCAATTTTCTTTAATTCTTCTATCCTTCTCTCATCTAAAGCCCCGATCTCGTATAATACCCTCCCAAATAATGTACTCTTACCGTGATCTACATGCCCTACTACTACTAGGTTTAAATGTGGTTTTTTACTTGCCATATTGTCTTATTAGAACTTTATAACAAATTTAAAAATTTGTTTTTCTTCCCTATAATTTTACTTTTACTCTTCAGTTTCTTCTAAACCTCTTATTTCTGGTGGTAATCCTTTTCTTTCCCTTATTTTCTTGATGATATCCTTCACCATTTCTTTAGGTACTGGCGCAAAATACTGATCCACCCTAAACCAAGCCATCCTACCTTGAGATGCAGATCTTAATTCACTAGTGAATCCTATTAATTCAGCTACCGGCATATCTGCTATAATTGTGACCTTATCGCCTTTATGTTCTACTTCTCTTAATTTCCCCCTCTTAGATTGAATTAATTTTGCGACATTGCTAAAGTACTCTGCATTTCCATCTATTCTTATCCTCTGAATTGGTTCTAGTAAAGTAGGCATAGCTGAGAAAAATGCTTTTCTTATAGCTTGCCTCGTAGCTGGTATTATTTGAGCTGGTCCTCTATGAATAGCGTCTTCGTGTAATATTGCATCTACTAGTTTAACTTTTACTTTTGCCATAGGCTCTTTAGCAAGTGGTCCTTCTTTACACATCTGTTCAAATGCTGTTAAAATCATATCTATAGCTTCTCTTAAATGAATTATACCCACAGTCATATCAACAAAAACATTACCTCCGTATACATCTAAAACCCTTTTTGCTTCTTCACGATCCATGCCATATTTCTCCAAGATTTTCCATAATTGACCTTTTTTAACTTTCCCCTCTGGTATTAACCCCCTTCTTATAGCTTCATAAACCTCGTCCTCAAGGGGTTCTACTTGAATGTATATTTTGTTATGTTTATTTGGGCTCTTCCCTTCAGCTACCTCACCTCTTTTAGTTACAGTTTCCCTATAAACAACAATAGGTGGAGATGTGACAATATCTAAACCAAAATATTTCCTTATCTTAGTCTCTATCCATTCTAAATGTAATTCTCCTTGACCTGATATCAAATATTCTCCAGTTCTCTCATTAATTTCTACTCTAACATCTGGATAATATTCTTTACCTATTGCTCTTAAAATTTGAATTAATTTGCCCAAATCTCTTGGATTTTTTACCTCCACAGCTTTAGTAACTACTGGCTCAAATAGATGTTTTATTTCCCTGAAAGGGGGAATGTCGGGGGAAGATGTTATAATTTCTCCCACACTCAACCCCTTTATTCCCGCAATTCCTATTATGTTTCCAGCAGGTACTTCCTCTACTTGTAAACGATGTGGTCCTTTAGAAACATAAATTTGCTGAAGTTTAACTGATCTTTGAGCATATCTTAAGAAAACTTCCATCCCTCTTTTAGCTGTTCCCGAGAAAACTCTTCCCAATCCTAATTCTCCTGCTTGAGGATCTACTATAATCTTTGTTATTTCTATTACTAAAGGACCATTAGGATCGCAATTTACAAGTGCTTTACCTACTTCACTCTCTAAATCTCCTGACCATATATGTTTAACTCTGTATTTTTGTGCCTCTACTGGAGAAGGTAGATGTTTAACTACCATATCTAGGAGAACTTTATGAAGAGGTATCTTTTTAGCCAATTCCCTTACAGCTTCTTTTCCTTTTTCATAAGCTTCTATAATATCTTTGAATGTTACACCTGTTTTCTTAATATAAGGGAAAGATATTGCCCATTTATGTATACCAGAGCCGTCTTCCACACTTACTTTCCATTTATCTTTAAATTCTTCAGGCGAATATTCTTCTATTAACCTATTAACTTCTTTGATAATTCTTGCAAACCTCTCTTGCATTTGTTTTGCATCTAATTTCAACTCAGTAATCAATCTATCTACTTTATTTATAAATAAAATAGGTTTAACATATTCTCTCAAACTTTGTCTTATAACAGTCTCTGTTTGTGGCATAACACCCTCTACAGCGTCTACAATTATAATCACACCATCAACAGCCCTCATAGCTCTTGTTACTTCTCCAGAAAAATCAATATGTCCCGGAGTATCTATCAAATTGATTAAATAAGTTTCTCCCTCATATTCATGGACCATAGAAACGGCTGCAGCCTGAATAGTAATACCCCTTTGTTGTTCTTCTTCTAGATAATCAAGTGCTCTTGCTTGACCAGCAATTTCTTCAGAAAGCATACCTGCCCCTGCCAAAAGAGAGTCAGAAACTGTTGTTTTTCCATGATCAATATGAGCGGCTGTAGATATATTTCTTATTTTTGTTCTATCTTTCATTACTCTCATTATTTTCTCAACTAACGTCTCTTTACCCGCCATTTTTACCTTGCAGCAGCAGCTTGTCTTTCTATCTCAAATCTTTTTTGAATGGCCCAACTTTTCATATCTCTCTTAGAAGCATATAAAATTTCTTCTGCTAAGCATAACCAAAAAGGTTTTTTTGTGGATATGCTCTTATGATATGCTCCAGTAGCAATCCACTTTAAAGCTAAATCTATTCTCCTTTGAGGAGAAACATCAACAGCTTTTGGGTATCTTATACCTCCAACTTCTATTAAGACAATTTCTTCTAAAGGGGCAGCATTTTCTATAGCTCTTACCAAAACTTGGATAGGATTTTCTTTTGTTTGCTCATATATATAATTAAATGTCTTCTCTAAAAATAAACACAACATCTGTTTCTTACCTACATTCCTTCCAGAAGTTCTTTTATGTTCTTTTGTACCTAAATGACCCGTAAGTGCTAATTTATTAACTAACCTCTCCACTATATTTACCTGAGCTTTACCGAATCTTTTTTTTGCATGTCTGCCCTGGGACAACCAAGGGATATAAATGGGTTTTAGACAAATAAAATCTTTCAGACTTTCGTCTCTAATTATTATACCTTCCCAACTCCATTTACCGAATAATTTTACATTACTCTCTACCATTATTATCTAGTTGGTTTCTGCTTCTTGCCTCTCAATATTTCTTTTAGACATACCCCCGCAACTTTTATAACTCTAAATTTTACTCCTGGCATGTCTCCAAAAGCTCTTCTTTGAGGAGCATGTAATCTCTCAATAACTACTTCATCATGTTCATTTATAATCTTAATTGCATTTACTCCTGGACAATACACAGTGACAACTTTCCCATTTTTTAATATCTGAACTTTTACACATTTTCTAAGACCAGAATGCGGCTGTTTTACACCAACAACTACTTTTTGAAGAACAAGCCCTCTTGCCATAGGAGCACCTTCAAGAGGATCATATTTTTTCCAAAGACCGCTCCTTTTCCTAAATAAATCTTTCTTCGCCCATCTAAATTTTTTCCTATTTTTTATCAACTTTCTTGCAGCGTATAGTCCTTTTGCCATATTGGTATAAATTTACAAACTATAGATCATCTTATTATAATTTCGTCTACGTCTTTAAAATACCTACCTACCAAACGTTTTACTTTCTTGATTTTTGCTGGATTATTATATCTACTCTTTATAAGCTGTATTCTTAGAACTTTCTTTCCATTATCTCTTTGAGCTATGTAGACTTCTTTTACTCTTATTGGTCTAAGAATATTTTTTACAAACTTTACAGGATCTTTTGAAAAAGAAATTACTTCTATTCGTCTCTTTAACAAATTTTCAAGAAGTTTAACTTTATTTTTTAAAGAAAGTTCAAATAAGATAAAATCTTTCTCTGGAATAAGATAGATCAATTTGCCAGTTTTATCATCTATGATACAGTCGACTGCAGTAATCCCCATAATTGATGAGAATACAGATATCAGCTTAAATTTCTCTGTATTTATTGTTATCTCTACCATTCTAATCCTTAAGTATTGCTAGGGCAGTTATTACATGTGGTCTTTTACATAATGTACCTAATTCTCTCGAGTTTAAATTTATTTCTATGCAGGGTATATCTGCAAGTTCACAGTAGTGTAATATATCCTCTTTAATCTCAAATGGACAATCTCTCGCTATTACTACCTTCTTAGCTTTTCCTTTTATTATACTTTCTATCGTTTTGTTACTTCCATATATTAGTTTTCCCTTATTTAAAGCATCTTCAATTTCCTTCCTTATTGCCCTTATCACTTTTGCCTATTCTTGCTCTAAGTTTAGGGAGTCCTGTGCCCAAAGGAACTACTTGATTTATTAAAACATTTTCAAACGGTCCTTTTAATAAATCTTTTTCTCCTTTTAAAGATGCCTTAGTTAATATCCTCATTGGTATCTCAAAAGATGCTCTTCCTAAGACGCTAGGTTTATTTCCTACTATACCATATCTTGTTATTCCTTTTACCTCTCCATCTACAGTCATTAGGTCTGCTACAAGCATTATGTGTCTTACGTCCATTTCTACACCCTGGGTTTCCATGACTTGTAAAGCCTCTTGCAAGATGGCATTTCTAGCAGCTTCTATTCCAAGAACTTCTGCAATCTCATGAATAGAGTTAGTAGTTGTTCTTCTATGATCAACTACATCCAATTTAAGAATTTCTTTTAAATTTGATCCACTTGTCACAATATAATATTCTTGTGTATCAGAATCTTTAATTACAATAGCATTTGTTATCCCCTCAATTCCTGATACTTTTATATCAAATAATTTAGCCCTATATGCAAAAAACTTTTTT
The DNA here is from genome assembly GCA_964394105.1 of Candidatus Woesearchaeota archaeon. Lineage (GTDB taxonomy): Archaea > Nanobdellota > Nanobdellia > CAYMVK01 > CAYMVK01 > CAYMVK01. Next base: position 6,968 of record CAYMVK010000006.1, read on the forward strand.
AAATCCTTTAATCTCTCAAATTTAACAACTACACTATCTCCCTCAACAGAAACAGAAGCTATCTTTATGGATTTTTTAATTATATCGCTTATATCCTGAAGTGTCAAATCATATGTTTTGATTATCTTCTTATTGAATTTTAAAATTATTTTCTTATTAATGAAATCTTCAACTCTATCTTCTATTAAATCCCTTATCCTTACCTCTATTATTCTAGAAGCAATTTCTTTCGCCTTATTTTCATCATTACAATAAGGTTTTTTCAAATAAATCCTCATAACTGGATTCTTTGGCACTCTTTTTGCATCAAATAATTCTATAAGCCTAGACCATCCATAGACTATATTAGCCTCTGCTACACCAGCTAAGTGATAAGTTCTCATAGTTAACTGAGTGCCTGGCTCTCCTATAGATTGCGCAGCTACAACACCTACAGCTTCTCCAGGTGCAGCCAATCTACTTTTATAATCTTTAACTACTTCTTCAATGATTTTCTCTTTATCTTTTTCACTTAGATTTAATTCTTTCAATTTTTTCACTAATTCTTCATAAATTGACTTTGGTAATATCTTCTTTGCTTCTTCTAATTTCATTTTTTCTTTTTTATCTTGTCTTTAAGACGAAGCTTATCTAAGATTTTATCTAACACAAAATCTAAATCGTATTTACCATTAAATGTCTTTGTAACATCCAACCCATCTTCTCCATATTTAAATTGCACAATTACCCCTTTAGAATCTCTGACAGTATAATCATAATGGATTGTAAGATCATAGAAATTATGAACCATTCTTCTATAGAAATACCCAGTTCTTGGAGTTCCTTTAGTTTTTTCTGCAATGTTTCTCCTAGAAGCTATAGAGTGTAAGAAATACTCAATAGGAGATAAACCGTCTTTATAACTACCAGAAATAAAGCCAAATGCCCTAGGATCTAAAGTACCTTCTTTGAAGTGAGGTAATGTTCTCTTATAGTATCCTCTCTTAATAGGGCTTCCTCCAACAGACTGAGGACCTAACATAGCAAGCATCAATACCAGGTGAGTAATCTTACCTCTTGCTCCTGACAGGATCATTGCACCTAAATTATTTCTCTCTAATTTTAATTTTCTAGCAATTAAGTCAGCTACTTCTTTTCTAGATTTGTTTAGTACTGTGCTAGTCAGCTGATCTACAGTTTCTTCAAGAGATTTGCCCGGTAAAGGAGTTATTCTCCCATTCTCATAATCTTCTAATATTTTATCAACTTCTTGCATTGCTTTTTTAACAGTTTCTTTCTTTATCTTTATCACATCTTCCGGTAACTGTAGATCATCAAAAGTTACAGAAAGCCCAATTTTCATTAATGCTGCAAGACCCAACATGCATATCTTATATAAGAATTCCATAGCAAAATCAGGTCCATACATTTCATGGATCTTTCTCAGTAATTTACCCTTTTCTGCAGATACCGTAGCTTTATCAATAGTACCACAAATTAATTCACCATTTTTTATAATTACATAACCATCATTTGGCTCATCAGGACCTTTTTTCGTTCTATCCACTGCACATGTTGCAAATCCTTCATAATTAAGATCTTTAGGTAATAACATAGAAAATATCTGTTTACCCGTCCAATAAGGTTTTCCATTTATTATTTTAGCTGGTTTAGGTAATTTATCAACAAATATACCAGCATATCCTAAAATATCCATCACATCTTTCCTTGATAACAAAACTTCTTTATGCGTAAGTAGGAATAAACCTGTAATGAAATCTTGCTTAGCCCCAATTATAGGAAGTCCATATCTAGGCGTTATATAGTGATATTTTACATCCATAAGGTATTTTAATTCAGATAATGCTTCAAGTGATTGCGGGACATGTAAATTCATCTCATCTCCGTCAAAGTCTGCATTATAAGGAGGTGCTGCTGCTGGATGGATTCTAAATACTTTTCCAGGAAGTATCTTTACTCTATGAGCCATAACAGACATCCTATGAAGAGATGGTTGTCTGTTAAATAGGACATAATCTCCATTTTGAAGATGTCTCTCAACAATCCAACCTATATCAATTATTTGTAAAATATATTCTTTTGTCTCCTCCGTAATTCTTCTTCTAACTCCATCTGGTGAAATTACATAGTTAGCCCCCGGATACTTATTTGGACCATTTTTTATGTATTGAAGTAGTCTCTCTTTATTCCACTCAGTTATTCTCTCTGGCACAGTCAAAATCATAGCCACCTCTAATGGAACACCTACTTCATTTATCTTTATTTTTGGATCTGGTGTAATTACAGCTCTTGCTGAGAAATTTACTCTCTTACCAAGTAAATTACACCTTATTCTTCCTTCTTTACCCTTTATCCTCTCTACTAAAGTTTTAAGAGGTCTATTTGTGCCTCTATGAGTAGCAGGAAGTATACCTTGACCAGGACTATTGTCAAAATATGTAGCTATATTCAATTGAAGTGTATCCCATAACTTCTCTATTAAAGTCATTGGAGCACCTGACATTATGTTTTCCAACAATCTCTCATTAATTCTAACTATAGAGCTCAAAGCATGTGTCAAATCATCTTCACTTCTCAAACCACTCTCTAATGTTATAGAAGGCCTAACTGTGATAGGTGGAATTGGCAATACAGTTAAAATTAACCATTCGGGTCTAGCTACATCAGGATTTATTCCCAACAGAGGTAAATCAGAATTTGGTATTTTCTCTAAAATTTCTCTAATCTTATCAGGCCAAATTCTTTCTAATTCACCAGTTTCTTCATTCCTTATGTAAAATTCGTATGGTTTTTTGAAAACAATCTCTTTTTTCTTCGCACCACAGTAAGGGCACTCTTTTATTCCTATAGCCCTTTTACCAACTTTTTCTAAAAATTCCCATTTTACTCTTTCTCCATATTTTTTGCCAATCTCCTCAGCTTTTTTGAGAATTTCTTCTTTGTCTTTCTCTTTTATAGTTACTCTGCTACATTCAAGGCAAATTGCCCTCAAAATATGATAAATTACTTCAGAAAATTTTGTATGAATAACTGGCCTAGCTAATTCCAAATAACCAAAATGTCCAAGACAAGTGTCTACTTTACCCCCACAAGTTCTACATCTTAAACCAGGATCAACAACTCCCAATCTTGGATCCATTATACCACCTTCCACAGGGTAACCATCAATATCATAAAGAGAAGGGTTTGTAATCTTTGCAACAGCCATTTTCTTTATCATTTCTGGGCTTAAAATACCAAAATCTATTTCTGTTATTTTATATCTACTCACACTCAATAGCTCTATCTCTCTTGGCCTCATTTTATTCTTTTGGACCTATTTTAAGTCTTGGGTAAATACATAAAGCTTTTAATTCATCCAAAAATAACTTAAATGCATATGACATTTCTACCCAAACGATTTCAGTATCTTCTCCATGAACAGGGCAATAAACCTTCTTTCTAATCTTATCATTAATAGCAACTAACCCACATTTCTTACATACAGGAACTAAAACTTTGTCCGATGAGAATCTTTCATAAAGAGTAAGAGAAGCGCCATGACCAAGTAAACAATCTTTCTCCATTTCTCCAAATTTCAAACCCCCTTCCTTACTCTTCCCGCCAGTAGGTTGCCTCGTAAGTAATTGGATAGGTCCTCTAGCTCTTGCTTGGATTTTCTTATGACTCAAATACTTCAATTTGAAATAGTATTTTGATCCTACAAATATCCTTACCTTAAATTCTTCTCCTGTCTCACCATTATACATTGTTTCTACTCCTGTATCCCTGAAACCTAACTTCTTGAGTTCTTTTCTTAAATCTTCTTCTGTCTCACCATAAAAAGGTGTACCATCAACAAATCTACCAGCTAATGCGCCTACTTTACCAGCCAATAACTCCAATAAATAACCTATAGTAGCCCTTGTAGGTATAGAATGAGGAGAGAAAATTATATCTGGAACGATTCCATTTGCCGTAAAAGGCATATCATAATGAGGTAATATCATACCAGTAACTCCTTTTTGTCCTGCTCTATCTCCAAATTTATCTCCAAGTTCAACAATTTCCTCTGTTCTCACCAATACTTTGACCATTTTTCTTCCTTCTATGTTCTCTGTTAGAATAACCTTATCTACATAGCCTTCTTCACCATGTCTAACCGACACACTTGTATCTCTCCTTACACTGACTCCATATCTCAATTCTTCAAGAGGGACAAGGAATCTTGGAGGAGATGTTCTTCCAATTAATACCTGATGAGATTTAACATATTCTTCTGGAGATACTATTCCATCTATATCTAATTTTTCATAATCTTCTGCTCTCCTAAATCTTCTTGTATCTTCAGATGGAATTTCTATTCTATCTTCCAACCCGCCTGTATATCTTAACTCTATAGCTTCGTAAGGTCTGAAGAAGTGAGATCTGAATAAGGCTCTTTCAATACTTCCTCTATTTAATATAATAGCATCATCCATGTTATATCCTTCATATGCAGCAACCGCTACTATTACATTTTGCCCAGTAGGATGAACATCATAATTTATTAAATCATAGAAGCTTGTTTTTACAATTGGAACTTGAGGGTAATGTAAAATATGTGTATCTGTATCTAATCTTAAAGGATAATTAAGTAAATAAATACCAATACCTTGTCTAACTAATTTTGCAGCTATAAGACCCCTATCTCCTTTATTATATTCTATATATGGAACCAATGCAGCTTCTGTACCAAATATAACTAAAGGTGTTAATTCAAGATGTGTATGATCTTTTTTCACTTCATGAGGCCATAAAGCAATGTATGCGTTTTCTTCTTCACCAGCATCTAAATATTCTATAATACCATTCTCAACTAACCAATCCCAAGTTATTTCTCCTTTTTTCAATTTTTCTATATGTTCTTTTGTCAAAAGTGGTTTCCCATCTTTCACTACAATTAAAGGCCTTCTTAATCTACCCTCTGTTGTATATAGATATATTTCATTTGTGTCTTTTCTCCACCAAACATTGAGTTCTTTTGGTAACTTTCCTTTTCTCCTTGCTTCCCTTATGTGATGTATAAATACCTCTGGATTTTCTACATAACCAATGTATCTGTCATTTAGGAATACATCTACCTTCATTTTTTCTTTAATTCTTTTAATTCAGTTTTATAACTTTTTAAACCAAAAATCTCAAATAGTTTAATTAGTTCATCTCCTCTCACATCAATATATGGAGTAATTTCTGCTGTTATACCTAAATTCTTTCTTAAACCTATAACATTTGAATCGGGTGTTTCTGCAACACATAATCTGCCCCAATGAGTAGCATGTAGGTCTCTTGCCTCAAATTTTTCTATATCTTCACTCATTGTAGATTTGACTCTATATGCTCTTGTGATAAAAGTGTAAAAATCGGATCTTTCTACATACTGAGATACTCCTTTTCTTTCTCCAGGCCATTCTCCAGTTGCAAGAGAGGATACCATACGTGTAGTAAATTTATCCGGCCTGACTATAGAAAGTAATGTGGGTTTTCTCCCCCTCTTCAATACTTTCTCATAATTTTGCCTTATATCGTTTACCAAAATGTAGATAGCAGTTCTAAACAATATACTCATTAATTCACCAGGTCCTCTTACTTTCTTAAAAGCATAATGATCTCTATCTTCCTCTTTTATATCTTCAAAGGAAAATAATATTAATTTCCTTACAGCTTTGGCCAAGAACAATAATTTGTCTATTCTACTTTCTATAGAATTTCCTAAATGTGGTAATAAGATAGTATCTATAAATTGTTCAGCTCTCATTATTCTTCTTTTCCTAGTTCTTAATCCAAGTAATTTACCTATATACATCAATGCATCTTCTGTTGTCTTTATCTCATTTGTTTCATAGAAATTTCTGTATAATATACTTGCAAATCTAGGATCTCCTTCTGATATTATCTCAAATAATATTTGCTCTTTATCGATACCCAAAGCTTTTAACAAAATCATTATTGGTAATTTCTTTATCTTTCCAAAGGAAATATAAATCATATCATCAGGTGTCTTCTCTATTATATGAGTTACTCTATATTGTCCCTTCTCCGAAAATACTCTTACTTTCTCGGATTTCTCTTGTTTTATTGGAGGTTCAAGGAGGACTCTATTGGGATAAAGATCTTCTAAGAAAACAATTACTCTTTCTGCACCATTAATAATAAAATATCCACCAGGATCGTAAGGGTCTTCTCCTAATTTAACCAACTCTTCAAAACCAAGGCCATAGAGTCTACATAATTTAGATTTAACCATGACGGGAATAGATCCAACATAGATGTCTTTTTCCTCTACAATTTTACCGTCTTCTCTTATCTCCATAGTTATCCACATAGGAGAAGCATATGTTAAGTCTCTTAATCTAGCTTCCATAGGATATACTTCTCTAAAGAAACCCCCTAATTCCCTAACTTTTGGTTTCTCAATTTTAATATCTTTTAAAAGGATTTCAACTCTTTCTACGCCTGGTGGAGTTAAGAGAGGTACTATTCTAGAATATTCCTTCACTATATTAGGTACACTTACTTCAATGAAAGAATTATAACTTTGAATTTGTGTAGAGAGTAATCCTCTTTCTTCATACAATTTCCTAAGTAGAAGGTAAGCATCCTCTCTATATTGCTTAATTAATTCTTTATCTATCATCTTAGAATTTTCGGATCACAACTCTGTAGTATTTAGTCTCTCCTGCAGTTGGACTTTTTCTTGTAATTTCGATAATATCGCCTTCTTTTGCACCTAAAATCTGGACAATTGGGTCTGTAATCAAAATTTTAGGTAATTGAAGGGGTGAAATATTATATTTTTTCAATAATTCTTCTTTTTCTTTCTCAGAAAGAATCCTATGCCTAGGTACTAAGTAATTTTCTAAGATTTTATTTTTCAAAATTTCAATGTCTTTCTTCTTTAACACAGTTATCTATGCATAGTACTAAATTATATAAAAATTTTCTTCCATTTCATGTGGAAAAAAGAAAGAAATAAAATAAAAGAAAGAAAGTTCATAAATCTTAGATATCATCATGATCTTGGATATACACTTTGTTGTATTTTAGGCAAGTAGCTGCTTTCATTAACTCTTTTCCCAAGTAAATAAGATGATCTCCTGATAATCCTCTTACAATTTGTGTAAGTCTCAATGCTATTTTATGAATGATGTCTTTCCTTATGTGATTACTTTCTACAACTTTCTCTCTTATACTTATTATTTCCTCTCCGCCTTTAGTAAATACCCTAAGTACGATATATCCTTCCCTACTACCCCCTTCTGTAAATATTAAGAAATATATATTTGATCTATCTTCTACAAATCTATAATCTGTAGATAGAATAGTGTTTTCGTACCAATTTTTAATTTTATATGCTATATCCAAATCCCTTTCATATATATGCGCTGATACACTTACGCCTGTTATTTTACCTAATTCTATTTTTTTATCTAACTTTTCCTCTAATTTCTTTCTAACAAGTTTTGTTATTTTTGTTATTGCATACAAATTTGGAATGAAAGCTCTAAGAATATCATGACTTCTAAATACATAAAATATATTCAAATTATCATGTCTAATGAAGAATTGTAAATATACTAAACATGGAGCGTTTTTACTTCCACTATCCATAGGTGAACCTAATAAACAATATGCTGCTCTCGATGATAGATCTTTTCTTAGTATATTTACCACTCTATCAATCTGATTAATTATATCTAAATTTCTTCTTCTCCCCCAGTTAAATAACTCGTCACCATATGAATACCCTTCCTTATCTGCTATATTGATGATGCTTTCTGAATCTAACCAAACTCTTTCTACGTATTTTTCTAAATAATTCAAATCAAATAGATAATTTATCACTACCTTTGGTAATGTTCCCAACTCTTGATTTTCTATCTCTGTTACCAATAACTTAACTTCATATGTTTTCCCATGTCTTGTAATTACTTCTTCGCCTTGCGTTAAGATAGTATATACAGCTTTTAAATACGCTTCTACTATATTATTTGCCTCTATCTTAATTCCATATCTCCTAGTACTTGATGGAGTTATAACTTTGTATTTTGGTAATTCTATATAGGCGAACTTATCAAAAGTATAGTTGGGCGCTTCACTAGCTATCTTTTCTATTAATTTAATCAAATCATAAATATTTTCACATTCTGATGCATTTACTATATATATTCTTCTTTTTTGAAGCAAATTATAGATTTTCGATGGTAGATTATCGCCAGTAGAAAATAATTTCAATAACTTTTCTCTTGGTTTAAATGTTTCTGCATCATTCCCAACTATCATAAAATTTTCTTTATCATTTTTCGTTATAAAAGGTGTAATTACTATAGTATTTATGTAAGGGTTAGAGACGATATTATAGATTATATACTCTTGACCAGTAGCTATTAATCTCCCATAAATAGCAATTTTCTTATTCTTTATCTTTGGTAAATCCCTGGCATCTAGATCTGATATAAAAACGACTGCTACACTTCCTTTCTTATTACATACTACATATTCTCCCCTCAACGGAGGCCAGTATTCACTATCCCACTCTTCCTTCTTTTTTAATAGTATCTTTTCTTTTACTATTAGGCTCACTTCTCTGCTAGAATAACTAAAAGGATTTATTAAAAGTTGAGGTAATTTCTTTAAGAATTTGTTTAAAAATTGAGATTCTTCTTCTGCATATTGTTTTCCTCTATTTTGCCTTTTTCTACAATCATTATTAATAGGGCATTTATCAGATTAGTTAAAATGATTATCGCAGTTGTAAAACCAAGAATTGATAAGGCATTTTTTAATCCATAATAAAAAGGTATTGTGGCTACTACAGCTGCACCCAAGCCCCTTGCTATCATAATTGAAGTAACCTTTTTATCAATTTTAGCTATATTACTTATGATTTCACTTGTTATATATCTAGCAGCTACTAATAACAAGGAAATTATAAGAGATATAACAGCAAATTTTATGGATAAGAGTTTTAAATCAAATATTATACCCAAGTAAATGAAGAAGAATGTTCTTATGAAAAAAGTAACTTCCTCATGAAAAATTTTTAAGGTATTATCTAATTCAAATCCTTTTCCAAGTCTGAGCATTTTAGCTACTTCTTCACTGTTTCCCAAAACAAGCCCAAAAATAAGTGCAGTAATAGCTCCACTTCCTCCCAGTTCTTCAGATATAACATAGATCATAAATAAAAATGCCAATGTTAACATATAGCGAAATTTTCCTTTTAATCTCTTCAATAAAGTTATCCAAATAATACCAAATACAAGACCAAATAATGTACCAACGGAATAAGCACTTGCAATATTTTTAGCAGCTGAATGTATATCCACATTACCAAAAGCTAGGAAATTTATTATAGTAAGAGAAAGTAAAATAGTAAAAGCGTCCGTAACACTAGATTCAACACTTAATGTAGTTTTTGTTTTTTCATCTACTTCTATCCCAGAAAGAATAGAAATTACAACTGGTCCAGAGATACCGGATAGAATAGAGCCCAATAAAATTCCATAAATCCAATCCCAATTCAAGAAAAACTTTAAAATGATTGTAGTAAACAAAATTGATAAAGATGTATTAATTATAGCTAAAAAAGTGGCATAAGGTATTGCCTTTATAGTTTGAAATAAATCTAAATCTAATCCCCCTTCAAATAAGATAATAGCAACTGCTATCGCAGAAAACAAAGGAGCTATCTTTGTTATAGACTCTACATTTATAATAGATAACAGTGGTCCTAGTAAAATACCTACTATAATAAGAAGGATAGATTCAGGAAGTTTTTTGGTATGGAATAAATAGTTTGCTATGTAACCTACGAATATAAGTAAACTTGCCACAAAGATAGGGTAAAGGAAGCTCATACTTCTATTTTCTTATATTATTAGGAAATATAAAATTAGAAACTTGTTGATACGGAAAGGAATCTAATAGATTATAAAGTTGGAATATACTATCAGTATATTTTTTGAATTAAATTATTTCCAATAAATCCTATTTATCACATGCTAAATCCAGAAAATTAATCATCTGATAAATCAGAAAAGGTAGAAATAGGTAGTGGGCCCGCGGGGATTCGAACCCCGGACCTCCCGCTTATCAGGCGGGCGCTCTGACCAGGCTGAGCTACGGGCCCCATAAAGATGTTAAGAAACGATAATAGAAAATAAAAGGTGATAAATATTATTGAAGACCCAATATCTTACAAGAAACAAAAAACAACTTAATCTATATGTTTCTTATGCAAATAAGTAGAAAAAAGCTTATGCGCCGGCCGGGATTTGAACCCGGGTCACGGGCGTGGAAGGCCCGCATGCTACCACTACACCACCGGCGCATTAGTCAGTATATTTGAGGATAAAAGAAATAAAAAATAAAAGTAATAAATCTCATACTTTAGCCTAGTATATTCTGAATAAGCATAGATGACATGTTAATATTCTCAAATTTTATAAATTTACTAACAATCGGTAAAAATATATC